>CAZSIK010000057.1:0-2205 GCA_964606515.1 uncultured Prolixibacteraceae bacterium | reverse complement strand
GGTTCAATTGGTGGCTTCAAAAGAAGTCAAAAAAGTGGTCTCTGGCGAATTTGGAGGAAAAGTTAAGTCGGTGTTCGACAGCCTACAAATTCAATTGATTATGCTGGACGATCATGAGAAAACCATTGCACAAATCATCGAATTGCTTAATAAACAAAAATAATTTTCAATATGAACTCAATTGTAGCCATTCCGTTAGAAAACGGTCATTTATGTTCTCATTTTGGACATTGTCAGCAATTTGCAATAATTGAAGTAAGTGAAAACATCATCGTAAAAGAAACCTTGCTAACTCCGCCACCTCATGAACCTGGCTTGCTCCCGGCCTGGCTTGCCGAACGCAATGTTACCGATGTTATTGCCGGAGGTATGGGCCAACGTGCAATCAACTTATTTCAAGCCCAAAATATTACAGTACAAGTAGGAGCTCAGCCAAAAGCTCCGAAAGACCTGGTTACCGATTGGATCAACAAAGAACTCGTTACCGGGAATAATGCCTGCGACCACTAAGCTGCCATGAAGATAGCTATTGCCAGTGGCAAGGGTGGGACCGGTAAAACCTTTATTTCAACCAATCTTTTTTGGACGGTTCAAAATGCTGGGATACCGGTAACCTTAGTGGATTGCGATGCCGAAGAACCCAATGTTTTGGAATTCTTTTCCGGAGAACTGACCAAGGAAGAATTCGTGTATCAGAAAATTCCACTAATCGACCCCTTGCAGTGCGTTTATTGTGGAACATGTCAGGAATATTGCAGCTACAACGCGATCATTTGTTTGCCTAAACTTAATCATATTCAAGTAATTGAAGAATTATGCCATGATTGCGGGGCCTGTTACGAAGCCTGCGAAATTGATGCCATCTCTGAAAAAGAAAAATTATTGGGAAGTATTAAAATATTCCAAGTAAATTCAAAAGCCCAAGTTATAGAAGCTTCTTCAATTGTAGGGGTGTATTCGCCTGTTCCCATCATACGAAAAGCCATACAACAAGCCGACGAACGACATTTGATCTTGCTCGATTCTCCTCCCGGTATCTCCTGTCCCTTTATTGCCACCGTCGACGATGCCGACTTTGTAATCCTGGTTACCGAGCCCACTCCGTTTGGATTAAACGATCTTAAACTTACTGTTGAAACCTTAAAAGAAGTAGGAAAACCGTTCGGAGTAATTGTAAACCGTTCTGACCTGGGGAATCGTGAGGTGTTCGATTGGTTGGAACAAAGCAAGATTCCACTTTTATTGGAAATACCTTTCGACCGTGATATTGCACGGATTTATTCTCAAGGAAAATGTTTAACTGAGGAAATACAATCCTATCGGGAAACTTTCCTGAGCTTGTTAAAATCAATCGAAAACCGGGTACACGCATGAAAGAAATAGCCATCCTGAGCGGGAAAGGAGGTACTGGGAAAACCAGTCTAAGCGCGGCTTTTGCCACCCTCGAAAACAATCTTGTCCTTGCCGATTGCGATGTTGATGCCGCAAACCTTTATCTGATCCTGAATCCGGAAATTATCAGTACTGAGCAATTCCTGACGGGATATAAAGCACAAATCGACTATGAACTTTGTGTAGGATGCGGCCTTTGTATCGATTATTGCCGTTTCGATGCCATTACTGAAAAAAATGGGAAAGTCACCATTTCAGAAACCCATTGCGACGGATGCAAACTGTGTTCCCGTATTTGTTCGGCCCAAGCCATTAAAATGATTCCAAACGAGAAAAGTCAATGGTTCAAAAGCGCCTACCGAAATGGCCATTTTGTCCATGCCCGTTTATCCCCGGGAGAAGAAAATTCGGGCAAACTGGTCAATAAGGTGCGTGAAGAAGCAAAAAAAACAGCTTCTGAACACAATGCGAAATGGATCATCATTGACGGCCCTCCGGGAACAGGCTGCCCAGCAATATCTTCTCTTACAGGTGTTAACAAAGTGCTTGTGGTAACAGAACCTTCAAAATCGGGTTTCCACGACCTGAAAAGGCTGTTAGAACTAAGCTCAGATTTTCGTGTACAATCGCTCGTGGTCATCAATAAATACGACCTGAACGAAGAGATGACGAAAGAAATAGAAGAATGGTGCAAGAGTCATCATTATCTGGTAATCGGGAAATTACCCTTCGACGTTGAAGTAGTTGAAGCGATGATGGAATGCAAAAGCATTACAGAGAAGGAACCTTTTTCTCCGTTATCAAAAGAAATAA
>CAZSIK010000056.1:11292-18056 GCA_964606515.1 uncultured Prolixibacteraceae bacterium | reverse complement strand
GTTTAAACCGATTTGGCCGTTTAACCAGCGCCAGCACCGGTTTTTCGTACAATTTAAGCTCTGATATGATCAAGAAAAAATTAGAAGAAAAATTGAAGAAAAATACCCCCAACCAAAAAGAGGATCAAAAATCCGAAGATTCAGACCCAGAAAAAAAGAACAATGGTTATCAAGCATTTAGTATGCCATGGAGTTTAAATTTCAATTACAGTTTTAACTATAGCCATCAAGGCCTTAAACCTCAGATTAACCAAAACCTGAACTTCTCGGGTAATATTGATATCACCCCTAAATGGAAGGCCAATTTCAATTCAAGTTTCAATTTTAAAACCAAGCGTCTGAACTCGATGAGCATGGGAGTGTCGCGCAACCTGCACTGCTGGAACATGGCGTTTCAGTTTTCGCCCGTAGGCCCCAGCAAATTTTACATGTTTACCCTGAATGCCAATTCGGCCATGCTGAAAGATATCAAAATTGATAAAACCAACCGTAATTACTGATGATGTTTCGAATAATAAAAATAGCTCTTCAACCAAAAACAATCAATAAAGATGAAAAAAAATATTTCCACACCCAAGGCCCCGGCAGCAATAGGGCCATACAGCCAGGCTGTTGAAGCAAATGGCACCCTTTACATCTCGGGCCAGATTCCAATCGACCCTGCAAGCGGCTCGGTGGTTCCCGGAGGAATTACAGAACAAACCGAGCAAGTAATGAAAAACATCGAAGCCATTCTCGAAGCTGCTGGTTATAGCTTTGCTGATGTAGTCAAATCAACCTGCCTGCTTTCGGATATTGGCCATTTCCAAGCCATGAACGAAGTATATGGCCGTTATTATCAGGTGAATCCTCCGGCCAGGGCCGCATTCGCAGTAAAAGACCTGCCTAAGGGCGTATTGATCGAGATTGAAACCATTGCCGTAAAATAAATCTGCTTGTATTTTCAATATACCGAAACCGAAGCGTTAACATCATGTTAACAGTTTGACTATTGTTTGATTCAAAATAAAAATACAATTTTGTCTGAATTTTATTGGACAGCCATGAGCAATAAAAAGCTGAACTATTTTTTGTCGGTAAGCCTGGGGATCTTGATTTTGGTTTCGACTATCGGGATCAACCTGGCTACTTCATTTTGTTCGGGCTGCCAGGTACAAAAAACCTTTATCCTTACCGAATCCGAGCCTGACCATACTGATTTTTGCTGTCACAGTCAAGGAAGCAATTCCTGTTGTTCTTCTGAAGCAAAGTGTGAAAAGGAAAATCATAAAACCACGAACCATTATTTTCAGACCAGGTTCGATCTGACCCACCTTGGTTTTAAGGTTAATCCGATTGTATTTCCAATATGCTTATTTCTAAATTCTGTCTACTTCATAGCCGAAGCAACAGCTATTGTTTCCTCATCCGGATTTACTGACCACTTTTCACCACCTCCCTCGGGGCGAGCCCTACTCACCTTAATTTGTATTCTTAGAAATTGAAGTTTTGGTTATTCTAAACCTCTGTTAAAAAAACGGGGTTTGTTGCAGGATATCCAATCTGGTTAACAGAACCAATCAGGATGACTATATATTGATCCTATCTAAGGAAAAATCAATAATCATTTCATTCAATTTCAACAATATAGAATATGAAATTAAGAATTCAAATAGCGTCACTTATTTTCCTGTTTCCGGCTATGCTTTCGGCTAATTCGCCGGTAATAAGCGGGATAGTAAAGGAGAGCGGCGAAACAGGTCAGCCCATTGCCGGGGCCAACGTGTACTGGGCAGGAACCCAAACTGGCACTTCGACCGATGCCGAAGGAAAATTTCAACTCAGCAAACCGGAACAATACAAGCTGTTGGTAATTTCGTTTGTAGGCTATAAAACCGATACGGTGAAAGTGGCTC
Organism: uncultured Prolixibacteraceae bacterium; assembly: GCA_964606515.1. Classification (GTDB taxonomy): domain Bacteria; phylum Bacteroidota; class Bacteroidia; order Bacteroidales; family Prolixibacteraceae; genus CAZSIK01. Next base: position 16,161 of record CAZSIK010000056.1, on the reverse strand, counting down.
CTGGCCTGGATAATCTGGAAATCGAGCTCAATCCCAACCTCGAACTGGGTGAAGTCACCGTGAAAGAGCGACGAAAAGGAATTTACTATTCCAAATTAAACCCCATTCAGGTTCAGAAAATTACCACAAGCGAACTTCAAAAAGCCGCGTGCTGTAACCTAAGCGAAAGCTTCGAAACCAATGCTTCGGTCGATGTAGCCTATTCCGATGCCGTTACCGGGGCAAAACAAATCCAGATGCTTGGACTTGCCGGAACCTATGTACAAACCCTGGGTGAAGCCATGCCCTCAGTCAGGGGTATGGCTTCAGGCTATGGTTTAGGCTATGTTCCGGGCCCATGGATGGAGTCGATCCAGATTTCGAAAGGCACCTCATCGGTGGTGAACGGCTATGAAGCCATCACCGGCCAGATCAACGTAGAATACAAGAAGCCCGATAGCGAAGAACGCTTTCATTTCAACTTGTTTGCAAGCGACGAAGAAAAAGTGGAGGCCAATCTAAATGCTTCGGTAAACCTGGGGGAACACCTTTCGACCCAGATTTTACTGCATGCCGAAAACCATTCAAAAGAAATCGACGATAACGGCGATCTCTTTCTCGACCTGCCCCACATCAGGCAGATTAACTTCATGAACCGCTGGGAATTTCATAACCATGAGGGACGACACAGGCAAATTGGCTTTAAAATCCTCGATGAAAACCGAAGGGCTGGGCAAGTTGGCGCAATAAATAATCCGGCAGGTAACTTATATGGAATTGAAATCGGCACACGGCGCTACGAGCTTTTCGCAAAAAACGGATACCTTTTCAGTAAACCAGGGCATAGTTTGGGCATGCAATTCTCGGCAAGTTACCATAACCAGGAAGCCATTTATGGTAAGAATCCTTATAGCGGCACCCAGTACACCGGATATTTCAACCTGATCTATGAAGGTAATTTTGGCTCTGAAATCCATAAATATTCAACCGGGGTTTCGCTCAATGCCGATCATTACGAACAAGTATTGAAAAATAAGAATAGGATAACTGCCGAGGTAGTGCCGGGTGCGTATTTTCAATATACCCTCGGCCTCCACGATCGGGTTTCCCTTATCGCCGGGCTACGTGCCGATTACAGCACCTTGCATGGTTTGTTTTTTACCCCCCGGGTTCATTCAAGGATTAATATTACCGATTGGCTTGTCTTCCGGGCATCGGCGGGGAAAGGATATCGCACCTCGCTTCCCCTGGCCGAGAGCAATTACTTGCTGGCCAGTTCACGAAACTTAATCATCGATCAGGACCTTGATCAGGAAGAAGCCTGGAACTACGGGGCCAACCTGAGCGGGCATATCCCCCTGGCCGGAAGGGAACTGACCATTTCGCTCGATTATTACCGCACCAGCTTCATCAACCAGGTAATCCGCGACCTCGATAGCGATGCACACGCGGTGCGGTTTATGAACCTTGAAGGAGCATCATTTTCAAACTCGGCACAAGCTGAAATCAGTTACGAGTTACTCAAAGGTTTGAATATCAATGCGGCTTTTCGCCTTAACGATGCTCGTCAGACCATCAACGGTACACTCGACCTTCTTCCCCTGACCCACCGGTATAAAGGTTTGTTCAGCGTATCGTATGCTACCCGGCTAAAAAAATGGCAATTCGATTTCACTTCCCAATTCAACGGGGGAGGCCGTATGCCTAATCCCGATCAACAAAATCCCTTATGGGAAAAAGAATTCGATTCCTTCACCCTGTTTAATGCCCAGGTAACCCGAAATTTCAAAAAATGGTCTTTTTATTTGGGCAGTGAAAATCTATCGAATTTCACGATGGATCAGCCGATTATTGCGGCTTCCGATCCCTGGGGGAACCAATTCGACGGATCGATGATCTGGGGCCCCGTGCATGGCAGAAAATTTTACTTTGGGTTACGTTATACAATCAATAAATACAAATAAAAATGAAAACAACTACATTTTTTCTTGTCCTGACCTTTTTATGGGCAGGGCAAATTACCCGGGGACAAGACCGTAAAGGGGAAAAAACAGTGACTTTTTCGGTAAACATGCATTGCGAATCGTGCGCAAAGAAAATCCTGGATCATATTGCATACGAAAAAGGGGTACTCGACCTGAAGATTTCCCTCGAAGATAAAGAAGTTTCTGTTACCTATAAGGAAGGGAAAACAACTCCTGAAACCTTAAAAAAAGCTTTCGATAAAATTGGATATAAGGCTGAAACAAAAGAAAAAAACAACCACTCAGTTGAATCCGACAAGAAGAAAACACGATAATATACATCGGACAAAGAAGGAAGGGGTACCCTAAAAAAATAGGTGCCCCTTTTTGTTTCGGGTCAATTCAACTATTTTTGCATCTATCCGCAGCACGATTTTTTACCCCAAAAAGCTGGAAATTTAATGGAATTCAACATACTAAAGGACATCCTGATTATTTTCGCCCTATCGACGGTGGTGAACCTGATATTCACAAAAATAAAGGTGCCCACCATCGTGGGATACCTGTTGACGGGTGTTATAGCCGGGCCTCACCTTCTCGGGCTGATCAGCTCCCAACACCAGATTGAACTGATGGCCGAAATCGGCATTATCCTTTTGCTTTTTTCCATAGGCATGGAGTTCTCGTTAAAACACCTGATGCGCATCAGGAGGGTCGTTTTTTTGGGAGGCTTCCTGCAAGTTATTTTGACGACCGGTGGCTTCCTGTTCGCCTCGTACCTTTACCAGATGAATTGGAAATCGGGGCTTTTCGTGGGGCTTATTGCCGCGTTAAGCAGTTCGGCCCTGGTACTGAAAGTACTTCAAGAGCGTTCCGAGATCACTTCAAACTATGGTCGCACAGTGGTAGGGATATTGATTTTTCAGGATATCCTGCTGGTTCCCTTACTTTTGTTCACCAACCTGATGGGGGCCGAATCTTCAAACCTGGGTCACGAAATCGTGCTTTTAGGACTCAAAACCGGACTAATTGTCGCTTTTGTGTATGTTGGGAACAAGTGGCTGTTGCCTTGGCTTCTGCATGTTATCGCCCTCACCAAGAACCAGGAATTGTTCATGATGAGCATCCTTGTAATCTGTTTGGGTATTGCCTTTCTTACTTCCTCTTTAGGCATGTCTTTGGCTTTCGGAGCCTTTTTGGCCGGATTGATGATTTCCGACTCGGAATACAGCCACAATGCATTTGGGAACCTGGTTACATTTAAAGATACCTTTACTAGTTTTTTTTTCGTATCAATCGGGATGTTGCTCGATCTCAACTTTGTATTCGACAATGGCCTGATTGTTTTTTTCAGCGTGTTCATGGTGCTAACTGTAAAAGCGATCGTGGCTGGAGGGGTAGGTTTCTTATTGGGCCATACATTTAAGGGGACTGTGATGATCGGTTTGGCACTAAGCCAAGTTGGTGAGTTTTCGTTTGTCCTGGCCAAGCTAGGAGTTTCGAACCACATCATTTCCAACTTCTTTTATCATTTATTCCTCTCAGTGGCCGTGATCACCATGTCCATTTCACCTTTTATCATTCAATTGGCCCCACGTTTGGCCACTATGCTAATGAAGCTGCCCCTACCAAAAATCATAGTCAACGGGCTTTTCCCTTTAAAAGAAATCGAAATTCCCGAACTAAACCAACATTTGATCATTATCGGGAAGGACACTTCGGCCATTAAACTTTCGGTGATGGCCCAACAGGTAAGAATTCCCTATCTAGCCATCGTGTTCGATCCTTCGGTAGTGCGCGACCGACAAAAAAAAGGGGAAATGGTCATTTATGGTGATGCGGTAAATGAGCCCATCCTGAAAAAAGCCCACATCGAAACAGCCAGTGTGGTGGTGATTTCGGTTGGCGACATTATTCCTGCCATGGCCATACTTGAGAAAATAAAAAAGCTCAATCCAATGGCTTACACCATCGTCAGGGCCAAACAGACCCTCGACATCGCTCAGTTATACACCTTAGGTGCCGATCAGGTAGTACCCGAGAAGCTTGAAACAGCGATCGACCTGTTCCGGAGGGTTCTCTCCAAACAGCACATCGCTCAGCGTGAAATTAGCCGGATTGTAAGCGACATCAGGGAGGATTATTACGGAATTTTCCGCGATAAGGACATCCATCATCGGACTACCTTCCTCGACGAAATGGACCAGGCAGAAATTGCATCACTAAAAATTGAACCGAATTCGACTGCAGAAGGTCAATCGTTGGTGGGGCTTCAACTCAGGAACACCACCGGGGTCACCCTCTTGTCGGTAAAGCGGGGCAAGGAACTCATCGAGCACCCCGAAGCCAGTTTCGTTTTCAACGGAGGTGATTATGCTTCGGTTTTGGGAACGCCGGAACAAATTTCTAAGGCAAAACAGCTGTTTTCGTTTCATTATCAAACAATTCACCCAAAATAATCTAAATCTTAAATTGGAAATAATAGCTATTCATTATAAAGTTGGACTTTCCCTGTAAATTGTAATTTTGCAAGAAAAAATGTTGAATATTCTGCTCATATTGTTAGGATTCGTGGTACTGGTGTTTGGCGCCAACCTTCTCGTCGGAGGAGCATCTTCGCTTGCCAACCGGTTTAATGTACCCAACATTGTTATTGGGCTCACGATTGTAGCCTTTGGCACTTCGGCCCCCGAGTTGGTTGTTAACACCATCGCTGCCGCCAACGGAAACAGTCAAATTGTAATGGGAAATGTAATTGGCAGCAACATTTTCAACATTGCTGCCATACTGGGCATTTCATCGTTGATTTTCCCGCTTTCGATTAAGTCGAATACCACCTGGATAGAAGTTCCCCTGGCTTTGCTTTCGGCAGTTGCCATAATTGTTCTGGCAAACGACCAACTTCTGGGCAATGGAAATTCCAACC
>CAZSIK010000056.1:0-11282 GCA_964606515.1 uncultured Prolixibacteraceae bacterium | reverse complement strand
ATGGAATTATATTGCTTCTGTTCTTCCTTATTTTTCTTGCATACAACATCCAAGTTTCTTTAAATAGTAAAGAAGTTGCCACTATAGATGTAAAAAATCATTCTCTGCCCAAATCAATCCTTTTCATTTTTTTGGGACTTGCCTTGCTGGTTTTAGGAGGAAAACTTATTGTAAGCTATGCAGTTAAAATTGCCCAGCAAATAGGGCTTTCCGAAAGGGTAATTGCCCTGACTATTGTTTCAATAGGCACATCGCTTCCCGAATTAGCCACTTCGATAATTGCCGTCACAAAAAAGAACATTGACATTGCGATTGGCAACGTAGTGGGCTCCAATATTTTAAACATATTTTTTATTCTGGGTTTGTCGTCCGTAGTGAACCATATTCCTGTAATTGATGAAAACCATTTCGACCTTTGGGTCAACCTGATTTCGAGTCTCTTACTTTTTATTTTCGTATTTACAGGTAAGGGCCGAAAACTACATCGTTGGGAAGGAGCCTTCCTTCTATTGATTTATCTTGCTTATCTGGTCTACCTCATTTAGGCACCTGCGTTCCAACCAATAATAATTCCTCAGGTTTTTGTTTCTCACTTCATTAAATTGCCCGGAAAAAAGACTCCGAAATATTTCGTTAGCGGGTAGTTCCTCCCAATTGGAAGTTACTGTTTTGCATGACCAAAGAGAAGTGTCTGCTTGATTTTTAATATTTTCATCAACAATAAGATAACGATAATCCTTCAAAACGTTTAATCCTGTTCCTTCAGGATAATTATCCATTTTTACTGATAGTCCCAAACCAAGTCTGATCCGGCTCCCATGATACTGATTTCCCGAGAAAGCCACAGGTTCCACAAGTTTCTCCACTCTTGAATCCAAAAAATGTTTTGCCTGTTCGCCCATTCCCGGATATGAAATAGGATTTGTAAGTACAGAAGAAGTAAACAAAATAAGCAACACGTTTAAAGTGATCCAATGTGGAAGATAAGGTTCAGGGTTCCGCCGTGAAAAAGAAAATATTAAAGCACAAACAGAAATGGCAAGCATCAGCCAATTTTCAATGGCTGCTCCTAAAGCAAAGGAAATTAACAGAGCCAGGGCAACGATAAGAACATTGATCCAATTCAGCAAACGGAAGAACACCCACGATGCTTTTTGCCTTCCAAAATCATGGTGAACCAACAACATAGCCAACGCAACAGCCATGGCGGGAACCACCGGCAAGAGGTAACGTTCGTAAAACTTGGTAACCATTGCGCTCATCAGTACGATGGCCACCATCCACGCAACAACCAGCATAAAATAGCTTTTTTGCTCGCTATTGGCCTTCGAAAATAGAGTGCTTATCTTTCCGCATTTCCATGGCAGAAAAGTAAACCAGGGAAAGAATAAAACAAGCAAAAGCACTAAAGCCAAAATCAATTGAAGCAAAGACTTCAACAGCACAGAGCCCATCCTTACCCCAACCTGGTCGCCTAAGAAACCATCGAGAAAAGAAGCCCCATGAATACAGTACAGAACAATAAACCACCACAATGCCACTGCCAATGAAACCAAAATCGATGGCCAATTCAATAAGCTCTTGAAGGCAATCCTTCTCCATGGATTGAACAACAGATAGAACCAGGCCAAGCCCCCAAAGGCAAGTGCCGGCAATCCTTTCACGCTAAAGGCAAGTGCCAGTCCCAGGTAAAAAAACCAGAGGTATTTCGCGGGGGGTTTATTCCCGAATCGCAAAATACCGGCAAGCCCCAAAACCGATAAGGAAAGGAACAGGGCGAGAAGGATGTCGGGAATCGACCGCGTGGAACTCAATATGATCGTAGGGTGGGAAGATACGATCATTGCCGACAAAGCGGCAGTATTGTTGTCCCTACTGATCGTTCTTGCAGCAAAGAAAACCATAAGGACAGTGAATGCTCCGGCCAGAAGGAAAAGGATGCGCGATGAAAATGGGCTGGTCCCGAATAGGGTATGCCCAAGCAAAACGACATAATAAGTTAAAATGGGTTTATTGAACCTGTTTTCTCCTGACCAATGCCGGGGAGTTAAATAATCGCCCTCCTGTTGCATGGTGATGGCCCCGTCGGTATAATACATTTCGTCGGGGTAATACAGTTGGTAACGTGAAGCAAAAGGCAAGGTTAGCAAAAAGAAAATTAAGACGATAAAAATCGGACTGTTACAATATTTGGCCAGGCACCCTTTGATGAACGAGTAACCGTTTTTCGATAAATGTTTCAGGTTCATCTCGGGGCAGGTTTTATATGAATCAAATACTTCTTTCCCATCGCCTGATCACGGGATGCAGGGTTTATATACCGCGCAAACCTCGAAAGATTAAAATGAGGCAAGGCTATTATTGAGCTGGGGCCATTTAACCTATGATCAATTAGATCCATGCCTTGCTCATCAGTAAAAATCCATGAACCATCTTCTTCCAGAACCGAGTTAAGTAGGGTTTCCGATCCAATATCCTGAACAGGGTAACGACAATTGAATAAAAATTCGTAATCTAAATAATAGTGGTTCTCGTCTTTAAAGAATACAGGATGTTTACGCTCTGCTTCCGGCAGTTTTTTCTTCTTCTCCCTATCGGCAATGTTCATCGGCTTGAAGTGGTATACTTTTTCGCCATACTTCAACTCCTTGTTTATAAGATCTGCAGCTCGAATCTGGGCTTGATTTTTAAACAGATAGGGGAAAACATGAAAATTAAGCACTAAAGCCGTAACGGCAAGTACCGCCAACGAACGTACCACTATTTTTTCACTGGTCTTTATTTTCAAGGTAAAGTAATTGAAAAATAAAAATACCGCGATAAGGGGTACTATCCACCACAAGGAGTTCACCGGGAAGAAGAAAACCAGCATCAACAGAGTCAGCATCCAGATTAAATACACCATGGCATATTGAATCACGAGGTAAAACTGACGGTTTGGATTCTTCTCACTGAAAAAATGCTGCCAATATCTGGCAGTTTGAATGGCCATCAAGGGCAATACACACTGTATATAATTTGGCAATTTGCTCTTCGAAAGGCTCAAAAGGATAAATACGATCCAGGTTCCCCAAAACACATAATGATCGGCGCCTGAAAGTTGTTTCCTGAACATCTTCCGAAATTGCTCAACCGAAGAAATAAAGAACAACAAGGACCAGGGAATAAAAAGATAAAGCAAGTTGTGGACAAAGAAAAGCAAATCGGGAGTATACCCGGTTGAATAAGTGCCATTTGCCCTCCCAACATTGTTGGTCCATACGAAAAAAAAGATTCCTTTCCAGCTCCAATGGGCAAAATAAAACCACCAGGCCGGCCAGGCAACTACTATAGCCAACAAAGTAACCAACAGCCATTTCCAATGAACTAACTCCTTCGCCCTTCCGCTAAAAAAGTAATAACCACCCACGGCAAAGAAAGGCACCATCAAACCAAAGGGCCCTTTAGTTAAAATAATCAATCCAAGGGCAAAACCCGAACCGATCAGATAGATTGCTTTCTTTTCCTTAATAAGAAGGAAAAGCATCCATAAGGAAAAAGTAATGTTGGTTTGTAAAACCATATCGGTGTGGATATCCATATTGTATAACACCGAAACCACCGAGAACATTAAAATTACTGCAGCCAATTTACCAATAGTCGAATTGTATAATAAAGCCCCTAACTTGTACAGAAAGAAAATACCTAAGAGGGAATATAGTAAAATGGGCAATTTAAAACTGAAATTCGATATCCCGAATAATTTAAACGAAAGAGCCGATAACCAAAACAACAGCTGTGGTTTTTGGGTATAGTATTCCCCATGAATCTGTAGGTTAAGCCAATCGCCCGACCCCACCATTTCCTTTGAAATATAAGCATATTTGGCAGCATCACGGGTAATATCGACAAACAAGCCGGCAAAATAGGAAACAAGCATCATCAATAACAAGAGATAGTGGATAAGTTGTTCCCGCTTTATTTTGTGAATCATTTTAATCAGAATAAAAAAAACAAAAATACGATTTGATCCCTCTTTTTCAAACTATGGAAACAACTTGTTTAAATAAAAGACAACGATTCAACTTGCCGTTCTTTCAGTTGGCTTCATTTTGTTTATTTTTACAGCCAAATAAAAACCCGATCTATGGCATCAAATTCAAATCATCAGGGAAAAATTTGGGAGAAAGGCATCCCGGTTGATTCCCTTATAGAACAATTTACCGTTGGAAACGACCGCGAATTGGACCTCATGCTGGCCCCTTTCGATGCCTTGGGGTCCTTAGCCCATGTCCGTATGCTGGCTTCAATAGGGCTTATTAGTCCCGAAGAACTCGAACTGCTGCAACCTGAGCTGATTCAAATTTATCGGGATGCAATCGATGGCCGTTTCGAAATTGAAGAGGGCATCGAAGATGTACACTCCCAGGTTGAATTGCTCCTTACCCGCAGCCTGGGCGAAACCGGGAAGAAAATCCACAGTGGGCGTTCACGAAACGACCAGGTGTTAGTCGACCTGAAATTGTTTATCCGTAATGAAATCAACGAAATAGTTGAACTAACCAACAACCTTTTTCGTCTTTTAATCAGAAGAAGTGAGGAAGGCAAGGAGGTGCTAATCCCAGGCTATACGCATCTTCAAATTGCCATGCCTTCATCGTTCGGACTTTGGTTCGGGGCCTATGCCGAAAGCCTTACCGACGACCTACAACTCATGTTGGCTGCATGGAAAATTACCAATCAAAACCCGCTCGGTTCAGCAGCAGGCTATGGTTCATCTTTCCCCCTCGACCGGCAGATGACCACCGACCTGCTTGGTTTCGATGCGATGAACTATAACGTAGTATATGCCCAAATGGGAAGGGGAAAAACCGAACGTACGGTAGCTTTTGCCCTGTCATCGTTAGCTGCTACCCTGTCGAAACTGGCCTTCGATGTTTGCCTGTTCATGAGCCAGAATTTCGGGTTTGTAAGCCTTCCCGATAATTTAACCACCGGATCGAGCATCATGCCCCACAAGAAAAATCCCGATGTTTTTGAACTTCTTCGGGCCAAATGCAATAAAATACAGGGCCTTCCCAATTCAATCGGATTGATTGTCAACAACCTGCCAAGCGGCTATTTTCGCGATCTACAGATCATTAAGGAGCTTTTCCTTCCTTCGTTTACCGAAATGAAGAACTGCCTTGAAATTGCTGCCTACGCCATCGAGTTCATGAAGATTAACGAGAATGTGTTGCAGGACAAGAAATATGATCTGATTTTCAGCGTAGAAGAAGTAAACACCTTGGCAAATCAAGGCATGCCTTTCCGCGATGCATATAAAAAAGTAGCAAAAGAAATCATGGAGGGAAGATTTACTGCCGTCAAAGAAGTACATCACACCCATGCAGGAAGCATCGGAAACCTATGCAACGAACTTATTGCACAAAAAATGAAATTGCTTACCGAACAGTTTCATTTCGAAACCGTGAAACAAGCGCTCGAAAAATTGATCAGTTAAAGTATTCAATATCTTATCTTTCGAAGGTCTTTCATTGCAAATACCTATAAATGAACTAAAACCATTTTCCTCTTTTTAAAGGCTGGGAATCAGACACTATATCTTATTCCCGGCCTTTGCAATATCTTCCCGGAACTTATTTCATTCAATAATAGTTTGCTTACTAATGGGGCCATGAAATTCCCCATATTGCTGCAAATAATTTACCCATTCTTGGGTATTGTGAAGCAACCTGTTCGTTTTATACCTAGAAGTGTATACTACGTAGTTCTATGTTCACAAATAGTTCTCGTCCTAAAAAAAATTCAAAATAAATTAACATGCTCGCTTTTTAAGATTAAAAAAGACTATAATCCTGACTATATGATATCTAAATTGCACAGAAATCGAAACTAATGTAATAATTACACCTAAATCATTGTCATTTTGTTGAAATTATCTTAATTGAATTACTTTTTGTTAGTTTATATTCTATTTTTGTTGACGTTTAGATACTATACTGAGATTTAAAATCTCTTTTTGATATTATATTAACAAATCTGTCGGATTTTTTCTTTTAAGTTAGGATCCCGACAAAGGCAAAGAGAACAGGGTATGGAAAAAAATGCAGCAAAAAGAAGGACCGGGTACAGCAGTGTGCCCGGGGAACAGGGGCTTTATAGTCCTTCGAACGAACACGACAACTGTGGGATCGGGTTTGTGGCTCACATAAGAGGGATAAAATCACACGACATTGTGGCCCGGGGCCTCGAGGTTTTGGCCAACATGGATCACCGTGGAGCTACGGGTGCTGATGGCAAAACTGGCGATGGAGCCGGGATACAAATCCAGCTACCCCACGAGTTTATCCGCGATCAAGGGATCGAAATACCCGAACCCGGCGAGTATGGAACCGGTTTGCTCTTCCTGCCTAAAACCAAGAAAGAATCTGAACTTTGTCTGTCTGTTGTTCAGAAAATATGCGAACAGGAACAATTATCCCTTTTTCATGTCCGCGAAGTTCCTGTCGATTCGAAGGTGCCTGGTGAAATTGCCCTTAGGAATGAACCTAAAATTGTTCAGGTTTTTATTAAATCCACCATTCGAAGGGAACAGGAACACCTGGAACGCACCTTGTACATCCTTCGCAAACAGTGTGAGCATAAAATAGCCGAATCGAAACTGAAAGAAAAAAGATCCTTTTATTTTGTTTCCCTTTCAACAAAGACAATGGTTTATAAAGGCATGCTTACCCCGAGCCAACTTCCCGCCTATTTTAAGGATTTAAAAAATCCATTGCTGAAAAGCGCCATTGCAATGATCCATTCTAGGTTCAGCACCAACACTTTCCCCACGTGGGACCTGGCCCAGCCTTTCCGCATCATCTCGCATAATGGTGAAATCAACACAGTCAGGGGAAACCGCTTGTGGATGCATGCCCGCGAATCGCTGCTCAAGTCGGAGGTGTTCGGCAATGAACTTAAAAAGGTACTGCCCATAATCGAACCCGGGAAAAGCGACTCGGCTTCTTTCGATAACGTGCTTGAATTCCTTTTTATGGCCGGACGATCGATGCAACATGCACTCTGCATGATGATTCCAGAATCGTTCAACGATAAAAACCCGATTCCCGAGAGCCTGAAAGCGTTTTACGAATATCACTCCACCATTATGGAACCTTGGGATGGGCCAGCATCCATAGTTTTCTCAGATGGTCGCTATATCGGGGGCACCCTCGACCGGAATGGTTTACGTCCTTCAAGGTATATCGTTACCCATAACGACCTGATTGTAATGGGTTCGGAGGTGGGCGTACAAACTTTCCGTCCTGAAGAAATCAAAGAAAAGGGACGCTTACGACCGGGAAAAATCCTTTTGGTCGACACGCAACTGGGCATCATTATCCCCGACAAGGAAGTTAAACGCGAACTCACCCAACGCAACCCTTACGAGAACTGGCTAAGGGAAAACCGGGTACTGCTTGAGGAAATCGAGGTTCAACAAAGGGTGCCTTCTTCGATGGGCGACGGTTTTTCAACCTGGCTAAAAGAATTTGGGTACACCAGGGAAGACATCCGTTTTGTAATTGCCAACATGGCCGAAAGTGGCATGGAGCCAACCTCTTCGATGGGGAACGATGCCCCCTTGGCTGCTTTTTCTGAAAAACCCCAGCGCTTTTTCAACTATTTCAGGCAGCTTTTTGCCCAGGTTACCAATCCCCCCATCGATCCTATCAGGGAAGAGCTGGTTATGAGCCTCACCAATTATATTGGCTCGCTTAACAAGAACATCCTCGAAGACAATCCCAAGCACTGCAAACTCATCAAATTACGCCATCCCATCATTACCAATACCGATTTAGGAAAGATAAAAGACATTAAAGATGAATACTTTACTTACGAAACCATTTCGATGGCTTTCCCTGCAGCTGATGGGGAAACTGGGTTCCGAAAAGCCCTCGATGAAATCCTGCTTCAAGCAGAAAAAGCAGTCGATGAGGAAAAGAATTTCATCATACTCAGCGACCGGTACCTATCAAAACAAATGGCAGCCTTACCCTCGCTTCTGGTCACAGCTGCCGTCCATCACCATCTGATCCAACAAAAAAAGCGGATGCAGATCGGGATCATTGTCGAAACTGCCGAAGCCCGCGAAGTGATGCACTTTGCACTCTTGTTCAGCTATGGCGCCAGTGTAGTGAATCCCTACCTTGCCTTTGCCGTGATCGACGACCTTGTAAAACAGGGCGATTTAAAAATAAAATACACCGAAGCCCGCAAGAATTACATTAAATCGATTGAAAAAGGCCTGCTGAAAATTTTCTCAAAAATGGGTATCTCTACCTTGAGAAGCTATCACGGGGCCCAGATTTTTGAAGCACTTGGAGTACACCCTGAAATCACCAGCCGTTATTTCATTGGAACCCCTTCAAGGATCGGGGGCGTTGGTTTTGCTGAACTGACCAGGGAAGCACTGATCTTTCACACCAACGCTTTCGACGATCCTTCTACCCCCTTTGAAATGAAAAGCTCGGGCTTCTATCATTACCGTACCGACGGGGAACGCCATGCCTGGAATCCCGAAGCAATTGGTCTCCTTCAATGGAGCACACGAACTAACGATTACAAGAAATTTAAAGAGTTTAGCCGTCATATCGAAGAAAACAACCACAACCATTTCATCAGGGGCTTCCTTAAAATTAAAACAGCCAGGCCTTCGGTAGACCTCAACGAAGTAGAACCTGTTGAAAACATCATGAAACGGTTTGTAACCGGAGCCATGTCGTACGGATCCATCAGCAAGGAAGCGCACGAGGCCCTGGCCATCGCCATGAATACAATCGGGGGCAGGTCGAACACCGGAGAAGGCGGCGAAGATCCCGAACGCTTCGGCACCCTCAGAAACAGTAAAATTAAACAAATTGCTTCAGGTCGTTTCGGGGTAACGAACAACTATCTGGTGAATGCCGAAGAAATCCAGATCAAGATGGCACAAGGGGCAAAACCCGGCGAAGGAGGTCAATTGCCTGGTTTCAAAGTAAATAAAATTATTGCTAAAACAAGGAATTCAACTCCTGGAATCACCCTGATCTCTCCCCCTCCCCATCACGACATTTACTCGATCGAGGACCTGTCGCAGTTGATCTACGATCTGAAAAGCACCAACCCGGCAGCTAAAGTGTCGGTAAAATTGGTTTCAGAAGATGGTGTAGGTACTGTGGCCGCAGGGGTTTCGAAAGCCTTTGCCGATGTGATCACCCTATCAGGTTGCGAAGGAGGAACAGGAGCCTCCCCGGCCAGTTCGATCAAACATGCAGGCAGCCCTGCCGAACTGGGCATTTCCGAAACCCAGCAAACCTTGGTAATCAACGACCTCAGGCGCAGGGTAAAACTTCAGGTCGACGGCCAGCTGAAAACCGGTCTCGATGTAATTAAAATGGCTTGTTTAGGAGCCGAAGAGTTCGGGTTCAGCACAGGTGCCCTGATCGTGTTGGGCTGTGTAATGATGCGCAAATGCCACCTTAACACCTGCCCAATGGGTATTGCCACACAAAATGAAGAACTCAGGAAACGTTTTCTTGGAAAATCGGAATTCGTGATCAACTATTTCCGTTTTATCGCGACCGAAATACGCGAATACCTGGCACAAATGGGATATACTTCGCTTGACGAAATTATCGGGCACCCCGAACTGCTGGAAGTTGACCCGGGCAGGCAAAACTGGAAATCGAAGAAAATCGATTTCAGCAGAATACTCTACCGCCCCGAGGAAGCTGACTTATACCCGGTTCGAAACATGTATCCCAACACCCTAAATCTCGACGACCATATCGACAGGCAATTGATTAAAGAAGCCAATCCAGCGATAAAAAGCAAGCAAAAAGTATGGATCGAGAAGAAAATCAACAACGTGTACCGTGCTGTGGGGTCCATGCTTTCGGGCGAAATTTCGAAACGTTATGGAGAAGATGCCTTGCCCAAAGACACGATCAACTGCATTTTTCATGGTTCAGCAGGACAAAGTTTTGGCGCTTTTTTGGTTAAAGGGATTTCACTCCGACTGGAAGGCGATGCCAACGACTATCTGGGGAAAGGCTTGTCGGGAGGAACAATTACCGTTGTTCCCCCGGTAGGTTCTACGTTCACCCCCGAGGAAAACATCATTATCGGAAATACGTGTTTGTATGGTGCCACCTCAGGAAGGGTATTCATCCAAGGAATGGCCGGCGAACGATTTGCCGTGCGAAACTCGGGAGCCATGGCCGTTGTTGAAGGTACCGGGGACCATTGTTGCGAATACATGACTGGTGGACGCGTGGTGGTTTTAGGTCGGACCGGACGAAATTTTGCAGCCGGAATGAGCGGGGGCATTGCCTATGTACTTGATATTGCCGACGATTTCGGCTTCTACTGCAACCAGGGCATGGTTGAATTGCTGCCCGTAGAAGACAAGGCCGACATCATGGAACTTCAGGGCATGATCAACTGGCACCTGCTGCAAACCCGCAGTCGCTGGGCAGCAAGAGTCTTGACCAATTGGGATGAATTCCTCCCGAAATTCATTAAAGTGATCCCGTTTGAATACAAAAAAATTCTGGAGGAGGAAAAACTCCTTCAGATTGAAATGAAGCTTCAGGGAGTCGAAAACGGCCACAGGCACGAGTAGCCTGAAAATTGTTAAAAATGGAATGTGCACTTTTTTAAACTGAAAGATAAAAAATTGAGCTATGGGAAAGCCAACAGGATTTATGGAAGTCGACCGGCAAGAAGCAGGTTACAGACCAGTGCAGGAACGCATCGGCGATTTTGGCGAAGTTGAACAGATATTGAACGACAGCGAACGAAAAGCACAAGCCTCACGCTGTATGGATTGCGGAGTACCCTTTTGTCATTGGGCTTGCACCGTATGCAGTAAAGTACCCGAATGGCAGGATGCTTTATACCGTGGCGATTACAAAGAAGCCTACGAAATATTGGTTTCATCAAACCGTTTTCCAGAGTTTACTGGCAGGGTTTGTCCGGCCTTGTGTGAAAAATCGTGCGTACTCAATATTCATAACGAGCCGGTTACCATTCGCGAAAACGAAAAGGCCATTATTGAAAAAGCTTATGAATTGGGCCTTGTTGCACCAAGGGTACCACTCACAAAAACCGGAAAGTCAGTAGCCATAATTGGCTCAGGGCCGGCAGGTTTATCAGCCGCCGATCTTTTGAACCAGATGGGACACGAGGTGACTCTATTCGAAGCCGAAGAAGCAATTGGAGGCTTGCTTCGATATGGTATTCCCGACTTCAAATTGAATAAAAACATTATCGACCGT
>CAZSIK010000055.1:0-18494 GCA_964606515.1 uncultured Prolixibacteraceae bacterium | reverse complement strand
TATATAAAGGAAAATGGCTCATCAATGAGGCTCCTGCCCCTGATTTCTGGCGTGCCCCCATCGATAACGATTTTGGAAACGGGATGCCTGCCCGTTGGAACGTGTGGCGCTGTGCCGGGCAAAACCGCATGCTGCTGTCGTTCGATGTGCAGCAAACCGGCAACCAGGCTGTGATCACCGCCGATTTTCTTCTTGTCGACATCAACAGCAGCTATAAAATGATCTACACCATTTCGTCTGATGGAAGCGTGCAGTTCGACATTGCTTATAAAGCTGGCTCCGACAACCTTCCGGGCATGCCCCGTTTCGGGATGAGGATGAGTCTGCCATCGGAGTTCAGCCAGTTTGCCTGGTATGGACGTGGTCCCTGGGAAAACTACAACGACCGCAACCATGCTGCATTCATAGGCCTTCATAAAAGTACGGTGGCCGAGCAGTATGTGCCTTACATCAGGCCTCAGGAGAATGGCTACAAAACCGATGTGCGTTGGCTTACCCTGCTCAATCAGGATGGAATAGGTTTAAAAGTAGAAGGTTTGCAGCCATTTAGTGCCAGCGCCTTGAACTATATTTCATCCGATTTTGACCCGGGGCTTTCAAAAAAACAACAACACAGCTCCGACCTGACCCCCCGTCAGAATGTGTACCTGCATGTCGACCTTGCCCAATGCGGTGTTGGTGGCGACAACAGCTGGGGTGCCTGGACTCATAAACAATATCGGCTCGAAGAGAAAGAATATCAGTATGGCTTTGTGATCCGGCCGGTGGGGAAGTGAATAAGTGCCTAAAGTACTTAGAGTGCCTAAAGTACTTAGAGTGCCTAGAGTGCCTGGAGTACTTAAAGTAGCAATATTGTCCTGAATGTCCTAATAGTCTTGATCGTCCTGATTGCAATTAGTTAAAAGTAAAGTGCATAAGTGAATTAGTATTAGAGCCAATGGGCAGGTATGGAAACCGGATGCAGTGTGCAGCAGCGGTTTCCATACTTCATTTTTGATAACTAATTAATAAAATTGATTTATATGGTATGTTTCAAGGTGTTGAATTCAAAGGTTTTATTTGGTGGAATCTTGTTTTTCCTGTTGATGATCAAAGGAAATCTGGGCTTTGGTCAAGCGATAATCCACCAGCTTACCGACGATGGAACCTGGTGTTGGTTTTCTGACCCAAGGGCAATTTGGCTTCCCGACAACGGGGGAACCCTGGTTACTGGTTTTGTTACTGAAAACGGAAGTGTGGCTGCGTTGCGTTATAACCTTCCCACTCAGAAGAAAACCCTATCCATCCTGAACGAAAATCTTGAGGTCGACGACCACAACAACCCGGCTTTTGCCCTTCACCCTGATGGTAATTTGCTCGCTTTTTATACAAAACATCACAACATTGATCTGTATATGAATGTATGCCAGGTCGAAAGCAATGAGCATGCATGGGGGCAGGCTGTTGCCATTAACCCCAATGGAGAAAAAGACGTTGAGAAATTTGGCGACGACAAGTATACTTATGCCAACCCCTTTGTTTTGTCGGGCGAGAACAACCGGATGTATCTGTTTGGCCGATGGATTGGCTTCAAACCCAATCTATCGTGGAGCAACGATGGCGGTAAGACCTGGGCCGCGGGTAGGGTCGTGATCAGTCCGCTGCCCTTTAGCTGGGGACAGCGTCCTTATGTGAAATATTTTAGCGATGGAAAAGACAAAATCCACATCGTGTTTACCGATGGACACCCGCGCGACGAATCGTTCAATTCAGTATATTATGCTTTCTATTATCAGGGTGCTTTCTTTAAAGCCGATGGACAGATGATTTGTACCCTCGACCAACTCCCGTTTCAACCCAAAGAAGCAACCTTGGTTTACGATGCCAAAAAAACAGGACACCGCGCCTGGGTTTACGACATCGTTGCCGATAAAAAAGGAAATCCTGCCATAGCTTATGCCCGCTATCCTACTGAGCAGGAGCATATTTATCACTATGCCTGGTTCGATGGGAAAAAATGGAACGACCAAGAGGTGGTGAACTCGGGGAAATGGTTCCCTCATACCCCCGAGGGGAAAAAAGAACGAGAACCTCATTATTCGGGTGGAATGTCGTTGTCGGTCCATGAAAAGCATACTTTGTTTGTTTCCAGGGAAGTAGACGGAATTTTTGAAATCGAAAAGTGGCAGCTTCAAGCTAAAAAGAAAGAGTGGAAAGCAACTTCTGTTACCCAAAATAGTACAACCAATCAGATACGCCCTTATGTGCTAAAAAATTCGCCCAAGAATGCCGGGAGTATTGTTCTTTGGAACTCGGTAGAGCGATATGTGCACTATACCGATTTCAAAACCAAAGTGATGCTTGCTTTTGTAAAATGACAGTGACCTTAAAACCGTAAGCCAATCAACAATTCGGCCGTGATACCTCCTCCACCCCAGGCAGGAGAAAAAATTCCGTTAAGACCTAACTTGGCATCAAATCCTCGATTACTGGTGAAACTTAACCCTACAGGGGTCTGAAAAAATAAGTCGTCGGTAAAACCGGCAGTCAAACCGGCATAGACTTTAATTTTGGTAATTTTATAGGGGTTGAAGTAATAACATCCACCGGCCGAGATGCCCATTCCATCTCCCTCAACATCGACCAACCAGTTGGCAAGGATGTTCCATTCTGGGGTGAGAAAATAATCGATCTGGGTTTTATAAAAAGCCGTTTCTTCTCCGATTCCCAACATTAAACCACCATTAATTCCAGCCCGCATGTTCATCCTGACCCCTTCAGGTTGAAAATATTCTTCCTGCCCGTTCCTAAAGGTAATTTTGTTGATTTTTGACGATTTTAGTACAATCACAGGACTATCATCAGCATTGAAAAGCCGGTACTTCACCAAACGGTCCGATTTCTCGCTTACCCAGCCCATAATTTCCTGTCCCGATTTCATATAGATCATGTCCTGGGCATACGTTCTGGTTATGGATATAAGTATTAGAAAAAATAAAAGAAGCGGAAGAGTTCTGTTCATACTGTTTCGGTTTTTAATTTTAGTTTACTTCAGGTTTTGTATTTTACCACCTGCTCCGAACAAAAATAATTTTTTTTTCAGATAATTTTCAATCTGGAAAAAAAGAATTGAATTAGGTACTGAATAAATACTCACACACAGTTGTATGATTTATAAATGCCACGAATTCAAGAATTCAGATTCGTGCATTCATGGCATTTATAATACAAAAACAAACAAAACTAATAGTGTCGCTACTACGCAGCTTTATTCGCATTTCAATCTTATTGTCTACCATAATGTTGCGACGCTGTCGCTTTCATTATAACAACATAGCTGCAATTTTTTATTATGGAAAAACATTTATGACAAATGGAGCAGGGGCGCTTTCATAAAAGCAGCATAGCTGCGAAATTATGGTAGATATTCGGAGGAAAACAAAACAAAGCCCCATCGGGGCGATATTATGGTGAAGGTATTGCCATTATTGATACATGAAGGATCGATCTTTTTTTGCCAAACCACAATAATTTTTTTAAATTTATCTTACAAAATTAACACTGTTAACTATATTTGCAGTGTTAAATATATAAACAATGTAAAACACAAACTTTATCGTTAAGAAAAATGGAAAGAAAACAAATTCAGGAGCAGCGCATCAGGGGATACTTTGTTCAGGCTGCAAAAGACATTCTCCGTTCTGAAGGATTGAAAGGCATCAGCGTGCGCAATGTAGCCCAGAATGCCGGGTACTCGTATGCCACCTTGTATAATTATTTCAAAGACATCCGGTTCCTCGTGTTCGAATGTGTGAGCGATTTTCAGAATGAATGTACTGCTTTTATCGAAGAACGTGTAGCCGGGGCGGCTCCCGGTATCGGGCGCTTGCGGGCTGTATCGAAGGCTTACCTTGAGTATTTTGTCGAGTACCCCGGAATTTTTGAGCTGTTCTATGTCGAGAAAATGTCGGCCTACGGGAACAGCAACGAAACCGCTGAACTGATTTATTCTTACCTCGACAAGCTTTGCGACGACGATTGGAACCTGTATGCCCGACAAATGAACCTCAGCGATGAGTTGGTGGGCAAACTGAAAGACCAGATGCGCTACACCCTGATTGGCTTGCTGTTGTTTTACCTGAACCGCCACTATCCGGCATCGTATGACGAATTTATCGACAGGGCAGAAAAACAACTGGCATATATCTGGGAATAGATTAGGAAACAAGCGATTATATAATAAAATATAAATTTGAGAAGCGGTATACTGGGTTTTAGTCCGCTGATTTGTACTTTTGAAATCATAAATGATCAAATGGTGGGAAATTTTGAGGAATATATCCGGCAGGGAGAGCCAAACAAAGCAGAAAAAGCTAAAGTTTGGAAAACAGCAATCGGCTTACAACAGGTCGACGGGTTAAAGCCATCGGACTATTTGATGGCAACAGCCAGGCAGAATATTGAAGGCGATATTACCATTGAAGAGGTAAAACAACTTATCGACAGCTATTACCACCAGCAAACCATAAAAAATGACGAAAACCGTACAGAGGAAGCCGACAAAGTTTCGGCACGCATTACCGAAATTTTAAGCGAACAAACATTTACTTTCTCGCCCATAGAATACCTTACCCTTCATCGTAGGTTGTTTCAGGGAATTTACAGCCACGCAGGTAAGATCCGCGACTACAACATTTCAAAAAAAGAATGGGTTTTAGATGGTGAAACAGTTTTATATGGAAGTGCTGAGGGATTAAGAGATACATTGGAATACGATTTTGAACAGGAAAAAAAGTTTAGGTACAAAGGATTAAGTCAACAAGAAACCATTGAGCATATTACCCATTTTATTTCATATCTATGGCAGATTCACGTTTTTGGAGAAGGAAACACAAGAACAACAGCTGTATTTTTAATAAAATCCCTGAGTACTTTTGGTTTTGAAGTAAACAACGAATTGTTTGAGCAAAATTCATGGTATTTCCGTAATGCATTGGTAAGAGCCAATTACAAGAATCACACAAAGAATATTCATGCCAGTAGTGAATTCTTATTGCGCTTTCTCGAAAATCTGTTGCTCGGTCAAAACCACACCTTAAAAAACCGGGATATGCATGTTCGTTATACGGAACAGGTTTTTACGCAAAATGACCTGGTAAAAGAAGCAATCGACCCTGTAAATGACCCTGTAAATGACCCTGTAAAAATAAGCATCTTGAAATTTTTGAAACAAAACCCCAAAGCCCGATATGTTGAACTTGCAACAAAAACAGGATTTTCCACTTCAACAATAAAAAGACATATCCAGGATTTAAAAAAAAATGGTCTCATTGAACGCATTGGAAGTGACAAAACAGGAAATTGGAAAATAAATTAAAAATTAATTGTATGAAGACAAAAAGTTTCAAACTAAGCCTTTACCTGCTGGTAGGTTTATTTCTCGCGGGTGTACACAGTACTGCACAAAACCCTAATTTTTACATTTTCCTGTGTTTCGGGCAGTCGAATATGGAAGGGCAGGGAGCCATCGAAGCTCAGGACCTAACTGCGGATGCCCGTTTCAAAGTTCTTCAATCGCTCGATTGCCCTAACCTTGAGCGGAACAGGGCAACCTGGTATACGGCGGTTCCTCCTTTATGCCAGTGTCATTCAAAACTTTCACCTGCCGATTACTTCGGGCGCACCCTGGTCGAGAACCTGCCCGACAGCATTACCATTGGGGTAATCAACGTGGCGGTGGGCGGCTGCGACATCCGCCTGTTCGACAAGGACTTGTACATGGAGTACGATTCAACTTACAAAGACAGCTGGTTTACCTCGAAAGTGGCCGCGTATGGCATGAACCCGTACAAACACCTTACCGATCTGGCCAAACTGGCCCAGGCCGATGGGGTGATCAAGGGCATCCTGCTGCACCAGGGCGAAACCAATACCGGACAGGCAGAATGGCCGGGCTATGTAAAGAAAGTATATCAAGATTTGCTGGCCGATCTGTCGCTCGAAGCTGAAAAGGTGCCCATACTGGCCGGTGAAGTAGTTTCGGTTGAACCCAACTGTTGTGCCAGCATGAACGCCATCATCAACCAGCTACCTGCAACCTTGCCTACGGCGCATGTCATTTCTTCGGCCGGATGCCCCTCTCAGGACCCTGCCCATTTCAATGCCGGTGGCTACCGTATTTTGGGCAAAAGGTACGGGCAAAAAATGCTTTCCTTGCTGGGTTATCCTGTTGTAAAAGAGTAACTTCGACGAAAACGAAGAAATGAAGCGAATTGTTTTATTGATGGTTCTTGTGCAAGCGGGATGGCTTTGTGGCTGTAGTTCCGGGGAATCTGGTTCAACGGAAAAGGATCCCTGGACTGCGTACGAAAAAATATTGAGTGAAATTGAACCACCGGTTTTCCCCGATAAGCAATTCAATATTATCGATTATGGAGCTGTTCCTGATGGGGTAAGTAATTGTAGCCTTGCATTTAAAGAGGCAATCGAGGCCTGTACCCTCGCGGGAGGGGGGCGGGTGTTGGTGCCCCGTGGCGATTATCATACCGGCCCGATCTACCTGAAGAGCAATGTACATCTTCATCTCGAAGAGGGGGTGCGTATCTTGTTTTCTACCGAACCCAACGATTACCTTCCCGTGGTACCAACACGCTGGGAAGGGGTCGAGTTGATGAATTATTCGCCACTGATTTATGCCTATAAGGAGAAAAACATTGCGGTCACGGGTAGCGGTATTTTAGATGGTCAGGCTTCGGTTCAGAATTGGTGGTCGTGGAACACCAATAGGCCAAATTCAAAAGAAAAAGGAGCCCCTCACCAATCGGCACCAGGCAACCGGCCTGCTTTGTTCCTGGCGGGCGAGAAGGGCGTTCCTGTTTCGGAAAGGATTTTTGGCGAGGGGCATTATCTTCGTCCTCAATTCATTCAGCCTTATTTATGCGAAAATGTGCTTTTGCAGGATTTTACAATCATAAATTCGCCCATGTGGATTTTGCACCCCGTGCTGTGCAACAACGTAACCATCAAAGGGGTAACAGTTAACAGTGCCGGTACCAATAGCGATGGCTGCGATCCTGAAAGTTGCTCGAATGTCCTCATCGACGATTGTTCGTTCAATACAGGCGATGATTGCATTGCCTTAAAATCGGGACGCAACGAAGATGGTCGCCGGATCAACCGTCCGGTTGAAAACATCATCGTGCGCAACTGTAAAATGAAGGAAGGGCATGGTGGTGTGGTGATCGGAAGTGAAATCTCGGGCGGGGCAAGGAACATCTTTGTAGAAGGTTGTTCTATGGACAGCCCAAACCTCACCAGGGCTTTCCGTATTAAAACCAATTCAGCACGTGGTGGGCTTATCGAAAATGTATTCATTCGCAATATTGAAGTGGGAGAGGTTTCTGAATCCTTGTTGAAGATCAACTTTTATTATGAAGAAGGGGTGGGGCATGGCCACACTCCCCAGGTTGATCATGTGGTGCTCGAGAACATTACCTGTAAAAGTACCCGTTTCCCGCTTTTCTTATTGGGGTATGAAGAATCAAAAATTTCGGGCATCCGTTTGAAAAACGTGGTGGTTGAAAATGCACAAGAAGCCAGTATCATCCGAAATGTGAAGGATCTTATATTTGAAGAGGTTCAATTTCAGCTGTCGCGCGAAGTAGATTACTGGGGATCTGTGAAATCGATCGTGGAATAATGCAGGATGCTTACAGGTAGTGGGATCGTCTTTGAAATACTCCAGGTTCTGCAACTCAGAAACAGATTTTGTGAATTTTTACTTATCTTTCCCAATCGAATTCCGGGTGAAGCCAAAGCGACTTAAAACTTTTTTGTTGTATGAAGTTGTTAAAAATCAAGTTATTATTGTTCTTTCTGTTGCTCCTGTCCCAGTTGCTTTACGGGCAGAGAATCAGGTTGTACAATTCCGAGGAAGGTCTTCCCAATAGCTTGATCAACAGGGTTTATCAGGATAATCGTGGTTTTATCTGGATTGCTACCGAAAATGGGGTCAGCTATTTCGATGGCATGCGTTTTACTACCTTTCGCCACGACCGCAACAAGCCCGGTTCCATTGGCAGCGACCTTGTAAAAGTAATTTTTGCCGATAGTCGGGGAACCTGTTGGGTGGGAACCTCGAACGGCCTTCAGATTTTCGATTACGAACATAATGTATTTCGCGATGTTCCTGTACAGGACACTTTACTTGCTGTTGCTGGGGCCCAATATATTTCAGCCATTCTTGAAAGTCCTGATAATGAAAAAATATTGGTTTCAATGTCGGGAAGGGGTATTGTTGTGTTCGATGCAAAAACACATACTTATGATTTTGAAAACACTGCTGTTTTCAATAATCTGTTGCCAACCCGTTTTGTGGGCAATATGTATTTCGATTCGAAAGGTATTTTGTGGACTTTTGCCGAGCAAGGCAATTTTTATAAAATCGATTATCACAAAAAAACAATCAACGAGCATGTTTGGGGGCCTGAGCTTAAAACGCTGTATCATGAAATAGTGGTTTCTGCAGTTTCAGAAGACCCTGTTACCGGGAACCTGTTGATCGGTACTTACAACCACGGTCTGCTTATTTACGATCAACATCTTGGCTACGTGCGAAAAACTAAGGGTAAGCCCTTGTTAAAATACAGGATCAGAGCGTTATTGGCCGAAAAAGTAACCAGCAACAGCAGGGATAATTCCATCTGGGTTGGGACTGAAGAATTTGGATTGAAAAAATTTGACAGGGAAAAAGAAGAAATCGTCACCTCTGATTTCCAATATTCTCCCATTGATATTGACCACTGTAAGGTACACTCGATCGTTCAGGACAAGCAAGGTAATATTTGGGTTGGAATATACCAAAAGGGGCTGATGATCATCCCCAAATCGACCTATGGCTTCGAAAACCTGCTTTTATCCGATCAACAGGGGGCCCAAAGTGAAAACCTGGCCTGTGTAACCTCAATTGTGAGGGATTTGGATGATAATTTATGGATTGGAACCGATGGGGGAGGATTATTCTCGTATTCAAAAACAGGAAAATTAACCCGATATACAAGCCAGAATACTGCAATACCCAATAATGCCATCATGGCACTGGCTTTAGATCAGCATGGAACGCTGTGGATATCGACCTACATGGGGGGAGTAAGTAGGTATTCACCTGGAAAAGGTTTTCATTTGTTCAGCGATAATGTTGAATTAAAAAAAGTCAGCTGTTTTTTATACGACAAAGAAACCGACAAGCTCTTTTTGGGTACGTTCGGTCATGGTGTTAGCGTGTTGGACTTTAACAACCTCCAGTTGAAAAGATTTCCCGACAGGGCATTCGCGGGGTGGGTTAACGGTATGTGTCTCGATTCTCGTGGCTTTCTTTGGGTTGGAAGTTCAGATGGATTAAGAAAATACTGGTTGGAAACAGGTGAAGAAGTATCTAATAATCTTATTGAGCGGATCAGGGGAACTAGAGTCCATTCTATTGTTGAAAGCCACGATAAATCGTTATGGATTGCTTCAGCAGAAGGTATTATCCATTATGATCCTGAAACAGAAGGCTACGTTATACTATCAAAAAGAGATGGTTTGCCTAGTAATTTGGTTTTTTCCATTCAACCCGATTTGAACGGGACTTTATGGATTGGAACAGGAAATGGATTGTCGCGTTTAGATCCCCCTTCTCGACGATTTGCCAATTTTTATGCCTACGATGGCTTGCAAGATAACGAGTTCCGTGTGGGAGCGGTTTTTCACGATAACGATGGAAAAATGTACTTCGGGGGCATCAGCGGGCTTACGTCCTTCTATCCTGATAGGGTCGACAGTTGGAAACAATCGATGTCGGATATTTATTTTTCACGTTTTACCGTGTTCAACAAGCTGATGAATTACGATGAAACCCTGGGAAAGAAAAATATTCTTGACCGGCATATTACCCAGGCCAAACAAATTACCCTGAAGAAGAACCAAAATGTGTTTTCAATCGAATTTGCCGTTCTTGAATATACCAATCCCCAAAAAGTGGTTTATGGATACATGCTCAAGGGCTTCGACAACGATTGGCAATATACCGATCCGGGTCAACGGTCGGCTACGTATACCAACCTGCCCGACGGAAGGTACACCTTTCGGGTAAAGGCTTTTTTTGAAGGAACGTCGAGAGATGAGGATGCTGTTTATAACGAGATCAACATTCACATCCTTCCCCCGTGGTACAAAAGCTGGTGGGCCTATCTGATCTACCTGGTGTTTACTATGTTCATCATCCGTATTTTTCTCGATTTGCTGCTTAGACGGAGGCTAAGGATACGAGAAAAGTTGGAAATGGAAATGAAAGAGGTGAAGCTGAGGATGTTCACCGATATGTCGCACGAAATCAGAACTCCGCTTACCCTGGTAATCAATCCCCTGAAAACCCTCAGGGAGGCTGAAACCGACACCCGGCGTAAGGAACTGTATAACCTGATGTACCGGAATGTGCTGAGGATCCTCAGGTTGATTAACCAACTAATGGACATCCGAAAAATCGACAACCACCAATTAAAAATGCATTTCAACTCCACCGACCTGATCTTTTTCGTGAAAGACATCATGAAATCGTTCGAACAACTGGCCATTATTCGGAACATCGATTTCAGGCTGGTTTCGAACCGCGAAACCTTCGAGGTGTGGATCGATCAGGGAAATTTCGACAAGGTATTGTTCAATGTATTGTCGAATGCATTTAAGCATACTCCCGATAATGGCAGCGTATTGATTACCCTCGATTCCTACCTGAACAACCGTCAGAGCGGACTTGCCGATCTGGTTTCGGAATATGTGGAACTAAAAATTGAAAATACAGGAAGTTCAATTGAAAATTGCGACCTGGAACGCATTTTCGACCGCTTTTACCAAAGCAGCGACGACAATTCGAGCGGCTCAGGAATAGGCTTGCATTTGGCCAGGATGATTGTACGGCTTCATCATGGGGTTATCAAAGCCAGCAATACCGAAGACGGAGTGGTGTTCTTTGTAAGAATCCCGGCGGGAAATGCCCACCTGAGTGCCGAAGAAATTTCGTTAACCGCGAAACATAAGGACTTGTACTACAACATCCGGCCTGATGAAAAACTCCCTGAACAGGCTGAATATATTGAACTTCCTGAAAAAGAAGAAGATGTGCCGGCACAAAAAAATAGTAAATCGAAACGTAGCCTTGTTTTTGTCGACGATGATGCCGACCTGGGTCGGTATCTGAAAATGGAACTGTCGGCAAGATATAATGTTGAAGTTTGTCTCGATGGAAAAGAGGCCTGGAAAATAATTTCAACCACCATTCCCGATGCCGTGATTACCGATCTGGTAATGCCCGAGGTCGATGGGCTGGCCCTTTGTCGCAAGATTCGCCAGAACCCGGGAACCAATCATCTTCCCGTGATCATCCTTACTTCAAAAACCGACGAGGAAAGCGAGCAGAAGTGCATCGAAACCGGTGCCGACCGTTTTCTCTCGAAACCCATCAGCCTCGAATTGCTTAAAACTACGATCGATCAGGCGATTCAAACCCGCGACATGATCAAGAACAAATACCGCTCGAACCTCAAACCAGATTTCGAAGGAATACAAATCAGTTCCCCCGATAGCCGTTTGGTTTCAAAAGTGGTTGAATCGATCAGAAAAAATATCGAAAATCCCGAGTTCAGTGTCGATGACCTGAGCCGCGAGGTTGGCCTGAGCCGCGTTCATTTGAACCGGAAACTAAAGGAAAATATCAACACCTCGCCCAGTGCTCTTATAAAATCGATCAGGCTTAAACAGGCTGCCTATCTGATGATCAACAACAAGGTGAATATCTCCGATGTGGCTTACAAGGTCGGATTTTCATCCCATTCGTATTTCTCGAGCATTTTTAAGGAGTATTTCGGCATGGCCCCATCGGAATTCGTGTTGAAATATACCGATTCGGAAGACAAAGAAAGCCTGCATAAAATTTTTGAAGAGTAACCCGCCCGGGGGCCTAAATTTTTCGTTCAGGCACCATCGTGTTTTCTGTCTTTTTTCCTTCTACTGTAAAAATTGATTCATTCTTTACTGATTTTGAAACCTGATGATTTTTAAGTTTCAGAAAAACAGATGATTTAGCAAAAAACATCTATTTAACATTATTCTATTTTCAGGGCAATTCCAACGCATTTTTTTCTTTTGATTTGGTTTAAAATCGAAAGCATTTGTATCGAAGGAGCAATACAAGGCCTTAGGATTTTTTAACATTTGTATCTGTTGTCAGGCAGTATTCAGGCACCCCAAAACGCGTGGAGAAGTCTGCTTGTCTGCGTTGATTAGATCAACATTTCATCTGTTTTATTAATTAACTTAAATTAATTTCTATGAAAAAAAACCATTTTTTTCAAGTGATTACACTGATGTTACCGCTCCTGCTCTTTGCGTCCTGGACTTATGGTCAGGCCGTTACGGTACGGGGCAAGGTAACCGACGAAAGTAATGCCCCCATGGTAGGGGTGAATGTGGTAGTTCAGGGAACCACGATTGGTACGGTAACCGATATCGACGGGAAGTATCAAATCCAAACTGAACCAAAAGCTACACTTACATTTTCATTTATTGGTTACAAAAGCCAGACTGTAGCTGTTGGCAACCAAACCGAGATTAACGTGGCCTTGTCAACCTCGGGTATCGACATGGGCGAGGTTGTCGTTGTGGGTTATGGTGTTCAGCGCCGTGAAGCAGTAACCGGTTCGGTTGCTTCCATTTCGGGTGGTGAATTACGCGATATCCCCGCAAATAACTTCACCCAGGCGCTGCAAGGCCGTCTGCCCGGTGTTCATATGTCGCAAACATCGACCCGCCCGGGTGCTTCAATGGAGATCCGTATTCGTGGGTCCCGTTCGCTTACTGCAACCAACGACCCGTTGATCGTTCTCGATGGGGTTCCGTTTATAGGATCGATAGGCGATATTGATGTGAATGAAATTAAAAGCATCGACATCCTGAAAGATGCTTCTGCCACCGCAATTTACGGTTCGCGAGGAGCTAACGGGGTGATCCTGATTACCACCAATAAAGGAGAAAAAGGTCAAAAGGCCAGAATTACCTATAACGGACGTTATGGTGTAAGCACCCTCTTTTCTAAATTCCCCATGATGAACGGACCCGAGTTTGTTGCCTTACGCGCTGCCCGTGGTCAATATACAAATACGCTTGAAGAATCAAATGATCTGGACATCGATTGGCAGGATATGTTTTTCCGTAATGGGTATCAAACCAATCATAATGTCTCCCTTTCAGGAGGAACCTCAACCGGTAATTATAATTTTGGCATTGGATATCTTCAAGATCAAGGGGTTATCCCAACCAACAAGTTTACCCGCTACAATATTAATAGTTCAGTTGATCAGGAGGTGGGTAAATATTTCCGTTTTGGCTTCAGTTCAAAGACCAACTACAGCTTCACCGAAGGCAACCAGGTTGGTTTATATGGTGTGCTGCAAATGACGCCAATTTTAAATCCTTATAATGAAGATGGTACATTAAAAAGAGTAG
Source organism: uncultured Prolixibacteraceae bacterium (assembly GCA_964606515.1). Classification (GTDB taxonomy): domain Bacteria; phylum Bacteroidota; class Bacteroidia; order Bacteroidales; family Prolixibacteraceae; genus CAZSIK01. The sequence continues at coordinate 4,976 of CAZSIK010000055.1, read as the reverse complement.
CAAAAATGCCGCTCGATGATGCTTTCGTTATTACGAGGGACGTTGTTGAAGATTTGAAAGATAAATGGTTAAGCCATAACAGGGGCTTTGGCACTTTCAACTCGGCTTATGCTGAAGTAAAGATTCCGGGAATTGAAGGTTTAAAATACCGTGCTACCCTTGGCGTGGACTTTACTCAGTCGAATCAAGGCGAATATACTGCCGAAGGGGTTAACAGCAGCAATGCAACAACTGTTTCCACTGCGGTGATCAAAAATTACCATACCTATCATTGGATGTTGGACAACCTGCTGACTTACGATCGCGTATTTGCTCAAAAACACCGTGTGAATGCAACAGCTCTTTATTCAGCCGAACAAAACACCAGCTTTAATTCAGGTGCCACAGCAAAAGACATCCCTTCAGAAGCATTCCAGTATTATAGCTTAAGCAACTCGCTGGGCGAAATGTTGGTAACCAACCCTTCGAATGGCGGATACACCCAATATGGCCTCATTTCCTATATGGGACGTGTGATGTACGAATTCGACAACAAATACATGCTTTCTGCAATGTTACGTTCCGATGGCTCATCAAGGTTGGCCGAAGGGCATAAATGGCATACCTATCCCGCTATATCGGCTGGCTGGAACATTGGCAACGAAGCATTCATGAAGAACATCAAGGCAATTAACCGTTTGAAAATAAGGGTTGGTTACGGTCAGACCTCCAATCAGGCTATTGACCCATACAAAACCCTTGGTCGTTTAACTTCAAGAAATTACAATTTTGGCGATACCTATGCAACCGGGTATTATGTAACCGAATTGCCCAATGAAAACCTGGGATGGGAATTTTCGGAAACAGTAAACGTAGGGTTGGATTTTGCTCTGTTAAAGAACCGTTTGTGGGGTACCGTTGAATATTACATAACCGATACCAAAGACATTCTTTTGGATCTTACCTTGCCCCCTACCTCGGGTGTAAAAAAGTTTACTGGTAACATTGGCGAAACCCAAAATAAGGGGGTTGAAATTTCACTTAACGGTTTGATCCTGGATAACCTCAATGGTTGGACCTGGGAAGCCGGCCTCAATTTCTACACCAACGAAAACAAGTTAGTTGCCCTTGCATCGGGACAACCCAAGGACGAAGGTAACGGTTGGTTTGTAGGGTACAGCATCAATTCAATTTATGATTATAAGAAAATTGGTTTATGGGGACAGGATGATCCTTACCGTACTGTTTTAGAACCAGGAACAGATAAAGACATCGTCGGTACCGTTAAAGTATTATATACCGGCGAATATAAAGAAGATGGAACTCCGGTTAGGCAAATTGGTCCCGATGATCGTCAGATCATGGAACAGGATGCCGATTTCATGGGTGGTTTCAATACGAGAGTTGCTTATAAAGGATTCGATTTAAGCGTGATCGGAGCTTTCCAGGGGGGTGGCATACTCGTAAGCACACTTAATACAGGAAGCAGTTATCTTAACATGATGACCGGACGTAGGAATAATATTAAAGTTGATTATTGGACACCAGATAATTTAGATGCCAAATACCCAAATCCTGCCGGAAAAATCAGTGGTGATAACATGAATTATGCAAGTACCCTTGGGTATTTCGATGGTTCGTACCTGAAAATTCGCAATATGACCCTGGGCTATGATTTTAACTATTCATTACTCAAAAAATCGGGTGTAAACATGCGCATGTATTTCACGGTTCAAAACCCATTCGTAGCTTTCTCGGAATTCAACAAAGAAATGGGCTTGGATCCTGAAACCAACTCTTATGGTAATGAAAATATTGCTACCGGAGGATATAACCGGCGTATCTTAACTGTTGGGTTCAACGCACCTTCGACCCGGAACTATGTATTTGGACTTAATTTGACATTTTAATAACGGAAAGTACTATGAAACAATTAAATATTAAAACATTGATCGGAACAGCCCTGCTGACGTTGTTCCTGGTTTCGTGCTCCAATATTCTGGAAGAAGAGCCGCGCAGTATTTTTGCACCCGGGTTTTTTGCAACAGAAAAGGGTGTACAAGGAGGCTTAACCTCGCTTTATGCCGGTTTACGGTATACCTATGGAAATGCCTATTATTACAATTCGGGTGTAACCGGTACCGACGAAGCTACTTATGCCCAAAGTGCCGATGGCAACTTTAAAGTGATGGACATCAGTGGACAGGGTAATATTACTTCTACTGCCAGTGGTGGGATTGGAACATTGTGGGACAATGCTTTCCCTGCCATCAATACCGCTTCAGGTATTATCGAAAATGCAACAGCTGTCGGCCTTGGTGCTGGTTTGATCGCTGAAGCCCAATTCTTCCGTGGCTTTTATTATTTCAACCTCGTACAGACTTTTGGTGGTGTACCGCTCGATTTAGGTGCTGGTGAATTAAAATTTAATACCTCTTCAGCCCGTACATCGGTAAGGAACACTGTGCCTCAGGTATATACCAAGGCTGTTTTTCCTGATCTTCTGGCTGCAGTAAACAATCTGCCCGAAAAAAGCCGTTTGACCGGAACCGTTACCAAAAACGTGGCACGCTTGTTTTTGGCAAAGGCATATTTAACTTACGGATGGTGGTTGCAAAACCCAAACAACATCCCAACCTATCCGGCAGCCGACCGTACCGATCCCGATGGAAAAAGTGCCAAAGATTACTTCCAACTAGCCTATGACGTGGCTACTACAGCTATCGAAAACCCAGGTTCTTATGGTCTGATGCCTACATTTTATGATCTGCATGTGGGTGGAAACGAGCGCAACAAAGAAATGATGTTGTATGCCGACCATACCGAGAAAAGTGAAAAATACAATGATGGAAGCTTGACCTATGGTAGTGGTGGCAATGCCGATAACTTTGCAGCCTGGATGATGACCTGGAACTATACCGAAATCAGGAGTGCCAAGAATGCCGATGGAACCGGGCAGGTAAGCACTGTATTGCGTGAAGCTGCGCAGAGCTATGGCCGTCCTTGGACCCGTATGGCCCCGGTTATCGATGTATTTGAAAAAACATTTGCTAATAAGACTGAGGATTCGCGTTACGATGCTTCTTTTGTTACTTCCTACCGTGGCAATTGGCCCAAAGGGGGGAGCGATAAAACTGAGTTTTATTATGGTGCAAACGGCTTGAAGGTGTACCCGGGAGATAAGATATTTTCTTTTATACCCGATGATCCGGCTGTTACCATTACTTATGCCAGTGGTGCCGGCCCAAGCAACGTGGGTGGAGGTACCGTACCCGGAAGGGCCGATTATGTAACTGCACTCAGTGGAGTAAGCCGTATTGTGTATCCAGGGACTTGGAAAATTGGCACTTACCGTACCGACAATGCCGGTGGTTTAGGGCAACCCAATGCCGCCGTTACCCGGCCGTTCAATATTGCAAAATTTTCTGAATTATACTTTGTGGCTGCTGAAGCTGCTGTTAAGGGAGCAACAACAAAAGCCGGTATGGAGGCAAGAGACCTCATCAACGTGATCCGCGCCCGTGCTGGGAAATGGAAGTTCGATTTGCATAACAATGTAGCCAAAACCGACGACAACAGCGCAGCCATGGTTGCTGCAACTCCGCAAAACATCGATATCGACTACATCCTGGCAGAATCTTCACGCGAATATTATGGTGAAGGCTTCCGTTGGTTCGACCTGGTTCGTACCCAGAAATGGACCGAATTGGCTTCTACCTATAAGATTGCCTCAGCTACAAAAGGCGATCATAAGGCAGTAACTGTCACCCGTAGCATTCAGCCTTACCATTATCTGCGCCCCATTCCTCAAGGCCAGCTCGATGGTATGGAAATGACCGATGAAGAAAAAGCTGCTTACCAAAATCCCGGATATTAATTAGGTTTAATTTGAATGGATTGGTTGCCTGGGGAACCGGCAACCAATCTTTCTAATGGTTTTGATTTCATCATTGATCGGTTTAGTTAGACAAATCATAGGTTTTCCTGATTTAACATTGGAGAACCTGACCAATCATGTTGTATTTTTGACGGGGGGGGAACTTCCCCCGTCTTATTAAATAAATTTTAAATCCACCCGGTTCTAATCCTAAGTATTTCTCATGGAAACAGCAACAAAGAAAAAAAGAATAGCCATTGCCATCACTTCTTTTAATATTATGTTCGTTTGTTTGTTCTTCATTTCATTTTCTTCATTTTCAAACAATAACGACTTAATTAAGCGCACGTTGGGCAAACAGGTTATTGGTAATGCCGAAGAAGGGGCTTTCCCTCTTGTGAAAAATGGGATGCCTGCAGCGTTGCTGGTTAGCGATAACGAATATCCCGGAGTGAAACGGGTGATGGGCTATTTCCAAAACGACCTGAAAATGGTTTCTGGTACTGAACCTGCTCGTTTAAAAGGAAAAATACCTTCTGAACAGGCAGTGGTTATTGTGGGTACTCTAGGGAAAGGCGGTATTATCGACCAACTGAATGAAAACAGGAAAATTAACCTTTCAACATTGAAGGGCAAAAAAGAAATGTTCGTGATCCAAGTGGTCGATCAGCCAGTAGAAGGCATCCACCAGGCCCTGGTTGTTGCAGGGAGTGATAAACGGGGTACCATATACGGTATCTTTGAAATTTCTAAGCAAATGGGGGTTTCTCCTTGGTATTGGTGGGCCGATGTACCCGTTGAAAAGCAGGATAATCTGTACTTTAGAAAAGGATTGCTAACAGAAGGGGAACCAAAGGTTACCTACCGGGGCATTTTCTTAAACGATGAAGAACCTGCCTTGGGACGCTGGGCTGTAGAAAAATACGGAGGCTTCAACTCTCAGTTTTATGAGAAACTTTTTGAATTGATACTGAGGCTTAAAGGAAATTTTATGTGGCCAGCCATGTGGTGGGCCAGTTTCAACTCCGACGATCCACTGAATCCGGCACTGGCCGATGAAATGGGCATTGTTATGGGCACCTCGCACCACGAACCCATGAACCGTGCCCACGCCGAATGG
>CAZSIK010000054.1:13417-18531 GCA_964606515.1 uncultured Prolixibacteraceae bacterium | reverse complement strand
AGTCCAATCCTATGGCCCCCTTTGGCAAGCCCTTTGAAGCGCCAACCGGAAACCCGTTCGAACCTATTGGAACCGGGGCTAAAGGATTTGGAGGGGAAGTTCCGTTCTAACAGGAAAATTTTCGAAACCTTTGGAAACAGTTTTCGTTTCTATATCGGGAAAGTTGTCGATAATTTCCAGTCATAATTTATAGGAAAAGAGATGAGAAAAGTTTTAGGTATACTATTTTTTTGCTTAACCATGTATTATGGTTTCGGGGCTACCATATTAATCCCGATGGACGAGGTGCAGAAAAATCACCTGAAAGCATACGGGATTGCCTTTTGGACCCTTGAACGTGGGGTTGAGGTGAAGTGGTTGCTCAACTATCGCGGGGGTAGCTTCATGGTAAGCCACCTGCCCGAAATTGAAAACGAATGCCTGATCAGGGGCGTGAGCTACCAGGTGATAGCCGACGGCCAGGCAGCCCTGATCCTCGATGATATTTCAAGCCCGTCGCAGAACATGGATGCCGTGTTGCTCCAGAAAGCCCCCAAAATTGCGGTGTATTCACCTCCAAATAAACTTCCCTGGGACGATGCCGTAACCATGGTGCTCACCTATGCCGAAATTTCATACGAGGTGATTTACGACGAAGAAATCATGGAAGGAAAACTGAACGACTATGATTGGTTACACCTTCATCATGAAGATTTTACAGGACAGTTCGGTAAGTTTTACCGCAATTACCAACACATGCCCTGGTATCAGCAGGAAGTGAAAGTAAACTCCGACAATGCCCGGAAATTAGGGTTCATGAAGGTCTCGGAAATGAAACTGGCTGTGGTTAAGGCCATCCGGAACTACATCCTGAACGGAGGCTTCCTCTTTGCCATGTGCGCTGCAACCGATACCTTCGATATTGCCCTCTCGGCCGAAGGAATCGACATTGCCGAATCGATCTACGATGGCGACGGCACTACCCCCGATTTCAATAACCATCTCGATTTCACCCATACCTGCGCCTTCCATAATTTTAAGGTAGTAGAAGACCCTCTCATGTACGAATATTCGAATATCGATGTAACCGATTCGAGGAAAAAAATGGTCAACCAGGAATCCGACTTTTTCACCCTTTTTGAATTTTCGGCTAAGTGGGACCCTGTACCCACCATGCTGACCCAGAATCATACCCGCATCATCAAAGGTTTTATGGGGCAGACTACCGCCTTCAATAAAAAGTTGGTGAAGCCCGAAGTACTGCTAATGGGTGAAATGAAATCGGCCGACGAAGCACGGTACATCCATGCCACTTTGGGCAAAGGCACCTGGACTTTTTATGGGGGCCACGATCCTGAAGATTATCAACATGCTGTGGGCGATCCTCCTACCGACCTGAGCCTCTATCCCAATTCGCCCGGTTATCGTCTCATTTTAAATAATGTACTCTTCCCGGCAGCCAAAAAGAAAAAACAAAAAACGTAACAATCCACAATCATTTTTTAATGGGTAGAAGGAACAAAACCAAGAATGAAGTTTTTGAAAATGTAGTAATCATTGATGTTGCAGCCGAAGGGAATGCCATTGCCAAAGTTGGTGAGATGGTGGTCTTTGTACCGTCGGCCGTTCCCGGCGATGTTTGTGATGTTCAAATCCTCAGGAAACGCAAGAGATACTGCGAAGGCCGTATCCTTAATTTCAAAAAGTATTCGCCCGATCGGATCAGCCCCTCTTGTATTCACTTCGGAACTTGCGGGGGCTGTAAATGGCAGCATTTGCCCTACCCGAAACAACTTTATTACAAACAAAAGCAGGTAGGCGATCAGCTTTCACGGATCGGTAGGATTGAACTCCCTGAAATTTTGTCCATTATCGGATCCGAAAATGAATACTTTTACCGAAACAAGTTGGAATTTACCTTCTCGAACCGGCGCTGGCTCTCGCCCAATGAAATGGGCCAGGAACTTACTGCTGCACAGAAAGTAGCCCTGGGTTTTCATGTCCCGGGCCTGTTCGACAAGGTAATCGATATCGAGAAATGCTGGCTTCAACCCGAACCTTCCAATGCAATCCGTAATGCCATCCGGAATTTTGCACTGGAAAGGGAACTCGAGTATTTCGACATCCGGGCCAAACAAGGCTTTTTACGCAACATTACCGTGCGCACTTCAAGCACGGGCGAAGTAATGGTCATCGTGGCCTTTTTCAGGGAAGAAGAAGAAAACCGGGTGGCCTTGCTCGAAATGCTGAAAAACCAATTTCCTTCAATAACCTCGTTGTTGTATGTGATCAACGAAAAGGGCAACGATACCCTTACCGATCAGGAAATCATTACTTACCATGGCAATGACTTCATATACGAAGAGATGGAAGGCCTGAAGTTTAAGATCGGGCCCAAATCGTTTTATCAAACCAACTCAAACCAGGCCTGCCGTTTGTACGATGTGGTTCGGAACCTGGCAAAACTTACTGGCAATGAAGTGGTTTACGACCTGTACACCGGAACCGGGACCATTGCCAATTTTGTGGCAAAGAATGCAAAGAAGATAGTGGGCATCGAATATGTTCCCGAAGCAATCGAAGATGCCCGGTTTAACTCGGACAATAATAATATCGGCAACACCCTGTTTTTTGCTGGCGACATGAAGGACATCCTTACCGAATCTTTTATCGAAACCCATGGCCATCCCGACGTGATCATCACCGATCCTCCCAGGGCCGGGATGCACGAAGAGGTAGTGAAAACCATTTTAGCCGCAGGACCCGACCGGATTGTATACGTAAGCTGCAATCCGGCAACCCAGGCACGCGATCTTGGTTTAATGAAAGATCAATACCGGGTTTCTGTGGTGCAACCGGTCGATATGTTCCCTCATACCCACCATGTCGAAAATATTGTTTTATTGGAGAAGCTTAATCAATAACTTTTTATGAAGATCTGTGTGTTCTGCTCATCGAGCAATGCAGTAGCCGACAGGTATTTTGAAGTAGCCCGTGAATTAGGGACCTTGATGGCCAGCAGAGGTCACGACCTGGTATTTGGCGGGGCCAATGTGGGATTGATGCACTGTCTTGCCGAAGCGGTCCAAATAGGAGGGAAACACATTATGGGGATTATTCCTCAGAAGATTTACGACAAGGCCCTGGCCACCCCTTACGCCAACGAGCTGATTGTTACCGCCACCATGGACGAGCGCAAGAACCTGATGCGCGACCAGTCGGATGCGTTTATCGCCCTGCCTGGTGGATTTGGCACCCTCGAAGAAATTCTGGAAGTGATCACCTTGAAACAACTTGACTACCATCGGAAACCCATTGTATTTTTGAATGTGAATACTTATTTCGATCACTTGTTTGCCCAGTTCGAGCAATCGTACCATGAAAATTTTGCCCGTGAAAATTACCGAAAAGTATACCATGTTACTTCTAATCCCATTGAAACTCTTGATTATATCGAAACTTACATCCATCAGGATTTGGGAACCAAATGGTTCAATGTACCGCAAAAAATAGGGGCAAGTCTTTCAAAATGAAATGATTCTCCTGATTTCGGAACACTATTTCTGTCGGGTAAAAACCAGTTTATTCCCTACCGACAAGGTAGGCGAGAAATAGTATCCGCCATCATCGAATGCTTTGATCTCTTCACTTGTCCTGATTTGATTTTCGACGATGAACCTTGCCATCATCCCCCTTGCACGTTTGGTATATACGGTAACCATTTTTAGCTTGCCGTTGTGCTCATCCAAAAACTCAGGCGAAATTACGGGGGCACCAATCCTATTCATATCGATGGCAGATGAATATTCCTGTGAAGCAAGGTTGATCAATACCTTTTCTCCCGGTGAATTTTTTAGTGCGGTTTCGACCGAAAGGGTAAGCTGATCCTTCCAGAATTCATGCAAATTTTTCTTGTTGGCAAAACGGTACTTGATCCCCATTTCGAGGCGATAAGGTTTGATCAGGTCAAATGGGCGCAAAATTCCATACAATCCTGAAAGGATCCGTAAGGATGAATGGGCGTAGGAAAGCTGTTCTGGATCGAGTGTATGGGCCAATAATCCCCGGTAGGCCTCTCCGGTATAAGCAAAGATGGCAGGAATTGCATTAGCTGGAGTATGCTCCCTGGTCCAATTCTGCAAACGAAGAAAGGTGATTTCGGCCAGCTTAGGGTTCACCAACATTAGTTTGGCCAACTGATCGGGACCAAAGTTCTGCAATTCTTTGATCAGGGTTTCGGAAGGTCCAAGGTGTTCAGGCAAAGAATATGCGGGCCCGTGGGGAAATTGGGCTGGCAAATTTAGCATATCCTTTGATGGCGATAGAATGATCAGCATGTTTCAATACTATATCGATGAAGTAAAGGAAAAAAAAACCGTCGGTCTATTGCGAGCGACGGTCTTTTTGAATATGATGGAATTCGATAGTTAATAATTAATTACCGCTGTTCATTGAAATGATAAACTCTTCGTTGCTCGCGGTTTTGTTCATCCGGTCGCGCAGGAAATCCATCGATTCTACGGCGTTCATATCGGCCAGGTAATTCCGTAAGATATAAATCTTGTCCAACATTGGTTTCGATAAGAGAAGATCTTCCCGGCGGGTACTTGAAAGGGTAACATCCACAGCCGGGAATATGCGTTTGTTCGAAAGCTTGCGGTCGAGCTGAAGTTCCATGTTACCGGTTCCTTTGAATTCTTCAAAGATCACATCGTCCATTTTCGATCCGGTTTCAGTTAAGGCAGTGGCCAAGATAGTAAGCGATCCCCCTTCCTCGATGTTTCGGGCTGCCCCGAAAAAGCGCTTAGGTTTGTGTAGGGCGTTGGCATCGACACCACCCGACAAAACTTTTCCTGAGGCCGGTTGTACTGTGTTGTAAGCTCGTGCCAGACGGGTAATCGAATCAAGCAGGATCACTACGTCGTGGCCGCATTCGGTAAGTCGCTTGGCTTTTTCAAGCACAATGTTGGCTACCTTAACATGACGTTCTGCAGGTTCGTCAAAGGTCGATGAAACGACTTCGGCATTCACACTGCGAGCCATGTCGGTTACTTCCTCAGGGCGCTCATCAATCAGCAATACAATCATGTATACCTCAGGATGGTTCGCGGCAATGGCATTGGCTATTTCTTTCA
>CAZSIK010000054.1:0-13407 GCA_964606515.1 uncultured Prolixibacteraceae bacterium | reverse complement strand
TAAATGATCCTGCTCAACCGGGCAAAATCAGCTCTTGCCGATTGGGGCAAAAAGGTCGACGATACGGGTCGATAAAGCATTGGCACCCTTGCCGGTGAGGTTGAATTTCTCGTTCGGGAAAAGCGGGGTCAGGTGTTCAAAGGGCACACGATCGCGAACGTATTCGGGCGGGCGACCATTTATTTCAAGAACTTTGATCAGTGGAAAGTATTTTTCGCCTTCTTTTGGGGGGCGGATGGTCCCCTTTACGGTATCGCCGGTTTTTAGGCCAAAAAGCTTCACCTGCGATTGTGACACGTAAATGTCGTCGGGCGAGTTCAGGTAGTTGTAGTCCGACGAACGAAGAAATCCGTATCCATCGGGCATCATTTCCAACACGCCGGTGTTGCTGATCAATCCGTCGAAGTCGAATACCGTCTTTTCTTGAACCGATGAGTTTGGCTTGTTGTAATTCTTTCTGCCCTGACTGTCGTTGTTCCTGTAATCAAAGTTTCTGTCGGCTTGTCTTTCGGTATAGTTCCTTTCTGCCTTCTTTTCAGGTATAATTTCAATTTCTGGATTCACCACCGGTTCTTCATTTTGTTCCGGGATTTTCTCAGTATTCTTTTCATTTTCAGGTTTTTCATTTCGCCGGTCCGGATCGCGCGACATCACCCTTTCGTAGATTTTATTCAACGAGCGGGAAGGGAATTCAGGGACATCAGATCCTTGTTTCCGGTCTTGTATTCTGCCACGATATTCTCTCCGGCCCAAATCCTGGGGCTTTTCTTCATTCGAAACGGCATCCTTTTCTTCAAGGTCCTCCTGTGGTTCGATTTCTCCAAGAGGTTCTTTCCCTTTCAGAACCGACTCGCTGGTTTCTGACTTTTGGCTTTTTGAATGGTCAACCAATTGCTTTTCAGATTCATCGGGTTTTCTGCCGATCAGCACTTTTTCCTCCTTCACCTTAATCACCCTTGTCCTTTTTCTCTTGGGTTCCTCACTTGTGGGGGCAACTTCTTCTGCTACATCATGGCTTTTCCCTTTATGGGCACCAGACACGGGGCCGGCTTTGGCTTTCGTTTTTGACACATGAGAAGATTGATTGGCTTGCTCATCAAGAATTTTATAGATTAATTCTTGCTTTTTGAATTTCTCGACACGTTTGATATCGAGATTCTTGGCTATGTCCCTTATTTCAGGGAGAAGCATTTTATTTAACTCTAAAATGTCATACATAACAACAACTTATTGGTCTAACCCGTTTTGCCGGGCCTAAAGTCTTTTAAACAGTTTTGATTTTGATTGTATTTAGGAAACGAAGTATAAACAAGTAACTTGGCTGATTCCAATTTCTAGTGCAATAATACTGCAATAGCACTAAATACGCAACAAAGATCGATAAAATTATTTTCCAAACAAATTTTTTTATTGATTTTAGATTTTTGATCCTTTTTCAACATAGGATAAAGCCTGAATTATATAATTATTTAAAATTGTTATATATTTGATATATAACACTATAATGCTTTGGTGTCCTGTCAGGGTAGGTTTATACCTGAACCAATTTTTTTTCCGGTTGTTACACATCACATTTTCTTTACTTTTGCATTTTAAACTCAAAAAATTTTAAAAATGAATATTGAAGCTCAAAAAATGGTCACACTTAGCTACACGCTGAGAGTGGATGAAAAAAATGGTGAAATTATTGAAAAAACAAGCGATAACGACCCTCTAAAGTTCATTTATGGTATGGGATCGATGTTGCCTAAGTTTGAATCGAACCTTTCGGGATTGAAACAAGGCGATGATTTTAAAATGTCGTTAAGTGCCTCCGATGCATATGGCGAGTTTGATGAGGAAGCCGTAGTTGATTTGCCCAAAGATATTTTTGTTATTGACGGCGTTTTTGATGAAGACCGTTTCTCGGTAGGAGCCAAAATCCCGATGCAAACAGCAAATGGCCAAAGAATGAATGGCACCATCCTCGAAGTGGAGGACGACAGTTTAAAGATGGATTTTAACCATCCCCTGGCTGGAGTTGACCTATTCTTTGAAGGTAAAATTCTTGAAGTCCGCGATGCTACCGATGATGAACTGAATGCCATGTCGGGCTGTGGTTCGTGTTCAGGTAGTTGTGGATCGGGCCACTCGGAATGCAGCGATGATGATTGCGGTTGTTCCGGAGGTTGCGGCTGTTGATTTATAATACATTAAAGATGAATACTTTCGGTAAACTTTTCCGTTTAACTACCTTTGGCGAATCCCATGGAGCAGGTATCGGTGGCATTATCGATGGTTGCCCCGCGGGCCTCGAACTTGATGTTGATCGGGTTCAATACGAACTTGACCGTAGGAAACCTGGACAATCGAAAATTACTACCCAAAGGATGGAAACGGACCAGGTTGAGTTTCTTTCCGGTATTTTTGAAGGAAAAACGACAGGGACTCCTATTGGTTTTCTGGTTAGGAACAAAGACCATCATTCATCCGACTATGGTAACCTGAAAGAACTGTTCCGACCTTCGCATGCCGATTATACCTACCAACAAAAATATGGAATCCGAGACCACCGTGGAGGTGGACGGTCCTCGGCCCGCGAAACCGTGGCACGCGTTGTGGGTGGCGCTGTGGCCAGGCAATTGCTGGCTAAGTTGGGGATTCAAATACAAGCTTTTGTATTCAGCGTGGGCGACATCTCGCTAAGTAAACCTTATAATGAACTCGATCTCAGCCAGACCGAAACAAACATGGTTCGTTGTCCTGATGCGGAAGTTGCCGAAAAAATGATCGAACGCATCGAACTGGCTGGCCGAAAACACGATACAGTGGGAGGTACCATCATGGGGATCATTACTGGCACACCGGCTGGCTGGGGATCGCCCGTGTTCAATAAACTACACGCCGACCTGGGTTTCGCCATGCTTGGAATCAATGCCGTAAAAGGTTTTGAATACGGTTCAGGCTTCGAAGGCACCAAACTCAGAGGATCAGAGCACAACGATGTTTTTGTGGCTGAAGGGAATAAGGTAAAAACACTGACCAATCATTCGGGTGGTATCCAGGGCGGTATTTCCAATGGGCAGGACATTTATTTTAAAGTGGCGTTTAAACCCATTGCCACCTTGCTGAAAGAACAAAAAACAATCGATAAATCGTTCAACGAGGCCACGGTAATAGTAGAAGGCCGGCACGACCCCTGTGTTTTGCCGCGCGCAGTGCCCATTGTCGAGGCTATGGCTGCATTGGTTTTGGCCGACCATTGCTTGCTGAACCGGAATTCGGTGCTATAAAAACAAAAAGAAAATTCAAATAAAAAGAGAGAGGCTGCCACTGTTTGACCAGGGCAGCCTCGTTCATTTCAGTTAAAACGTATCATCAGATAATTGCTTTCATCGATTCCATGGCACTTCTCAATTCCGCCCCAATAATTTCTACATCGTGGAAACGGATTTCTTCATTGATTTCGATCAATTCCTGGTTGTCAACGTGGGCATCGATGCCCTCGTTAAAGTTCTTGCCGATCACGTTAGCTTCGATCTTGCTCATGAAACCAGCCAATAATGGACGGGCAGCATGGTCGAACAGATAACAGCCATATTCGGCAGTGTCGGAAATTACCCGGTTCATTTCGTATAGTTTTTTGCGGGCAATGGTGTTGGCAATCAACGGAGTTTCGTGTAACGACTCATAGTAAGCCGACTCGGCCTTGATGCCGGTTTCGGTCATTACTTCGAAGGCCAGTTCAACACCTGCTTTCACGAAGGCAACCATCAGGGTTCCATTGTCGAAATATTCCTGTTCCTTGATCTCAATATCGTCGGCCGGGGTTTTCTCGAATTCGGTTTCAGCAGTGGCAGCACGCCATCCAAGCAACTGTTTGTCGCCGTCGGCCCAGTCCTTCATCATGGTCGACGAGAAAACGCCGCTCATGATGTTGTCCATGTGTTTTTCATACAAGGGGCGCATAATGGCTTTCAACTCTTCAGCCAATTTGAAGGCCTCAACTTTGGCCGGGTTGCTCAAACGGTCCATCATGTGGGTAATGCCGCCCAGTTTGAGGGCTTCGGTAACCACTTCCCAACCATATTGGATAAATTTGGCTGCATAATTCTTATTGATGCCTTTTTCGATCATCTTGTTGAACATCAAGATTGAAGCGGTTTGAAGTACGCCGCAAAGGATGGTTTGTTCGCCCATCAGGTCCGATTTTACTTCGGCAACGAACGACGAGTGGAGCACGCCGGCTTTATGTCCACCAGTACCCACACAATAAGCTTTGGCTATTTCAAGGCCATCACCATTGGGGTCGTTTTCGCGGTGAACGGCAATCAGGGTGGGGACGCCAAAGCCACGGAGGTATTCGGCACGCACTTCTGATGCGGGCGATTTGGGGGCCACCATGATCACGGTAAGGTCGGGGCGGATCTGGATGCCTTCTTCCACAATGTTAAACCCATGCGAGTAGGAGAGGCAGGCACCTTTTTTCATCAAAGGCATGGCTGCATTCACTACAGGGGTGTGGTATTTGTCGGGGGTAAGGTTCAGTACCAGGTCGGCTTTAGGCACCATTTCTTCAAAAGTACCTACTTTGAAGCCATTATCAGTGGCATTGATGTACGAGATGTGTTTTTCTTCGATTTCGATTTTGCGCAGGGCGTACGATACGTCGAGTCCGCTATCGCGTAGATTGAGCCCCTGGGCAAGGCCTTGGGCGCCACAGCCCAGAACCACGATCTTTTTCCCTTTCAGCTTTTCGACACCTCCGTCGAATTCGGAACTCTCCATGAAATCGCATTTCCCTAATTGCTGCAACTGCACGCGCAAGGGAATTGAGTTGAAATAATTTGCCATAGCTTTAAATTTATGATTTATGATTTTGTGCTCACTTTTATGCTGGTTCTTTTCAATTCTGTTTGCCTTTTTTTTACCATACAAAACAACGAAAAGATATTCAATTTTATAAGTAAAAATGCAGGAATTTTAGGTGTTTTTCATTGCTTGTTGAATATTGAGGCAAGGTAAGATTGGTTTAATTAATCTACAAAACAATAATTTAGCTTTTTACTATTGATTGTGTTTTTCCTGTTAGGCGTTATGAACAAAGAGGGATACAATTATTTCAATAGTTACATGCTTCCCCTATTCCTCATTATATATCCCAAGGCTTTCCAATAAGCGGCACTTTGAATGTATGCAGTTGATTCATAGGGATATGATTGAAAGCATGAAAAAATCATGCAACGAATAAAGCAGCTATTCAGTGTAAATTATGCAACGATAATTTTGTATGTAACGAATAAACTGTATATTTGTTGCAAATTTTAAGACGAATGAGTTGTTGTCTACATCAGAAAGACAATTGGCCAAATTTCGCATGGAATAACGATGAGTTCGTTAATCTGTTAAGCGAAGCTAGAAATCTACAAGGACGATTAATAGGTAAAATGGAATCTCTGGGTTTTGAATTGCGGGATGAAGCTTTACTTAAAACATTAACCTTAGATGTATTAAAATCTGCAGAGATTGAAGGGGAGCTTTTAAATCCTGAGCAAGTGCGTTCCTCAATAGCCCAACGCTTAGGAATGGAATTCGCTGGTGCAATTATGTCAGATAGGAATGTTGACGGGATGGTTGAGATGATGATTGATGCGACCAGGAATTGTTTTAAACCTTTAACAACAGAGAGACTTTCTGATTGGCACGCAGCATTGTCCCCAATGGGAAGAAGTGAGATTTTTAAAATCACAGTTTCCGATTGGAGAAAAGATACATCTGGAAAAATGCAAGTTGTGTCAGGTGTAGCGAGAAGAGAAAAACTTCATTTTCAAGCTCCCGATGCTGATTTGATCGAAATGGAGATGAGTCGTTTTGTGAAATGGTTTAACGAGGAAAACAAAACAGATTTAGTAATTAAAGCTGCTGTTGCTCATCTTTGGTTTGTAACAATTCATCCATTTCAAGATGGTAATGGACGGATTACAAGAGCCTTGACTGATATGTTATTAGCTCAATCGGATAAGAGTACACAACGGTTTTATAGTATGTCTGCTCAAATTAGGATTGAAAGAAAAGAATATTACGAGATTCTTGAAAAAACGCAAAAAGGAGACCTTGACATAACCGAATGGATAAGATGGTTCTTAAGCTGTTTAATTAATGCTCTAAAAGCAACGGATACAATTCTTATTCGAGTTTTGTTAAAAGCAGATTTCTGGAGTAGACATTCAAAGACTATTATTAACGAAAGGCAAAATAAGGTATTAAACAAATTACTGGATGGATTTGAAGGTAAACTGACTTCAATGAAATGGGCTAAGATTACAAAATGTTCAAAAGACACAGCAATTAGAGATATTAATGACTTGATAAATAAGGATATTTTACAAAAAGAATCAGCAGGCGGAAGAAGTACAAATTATGAACTGCGAAGCATTCACCGTCGTTAATTAAAATAAAGGACAGGCGATATTTTTTTACATTGGATTGTACCATTTAAGAGAACTTGTGCCAGAAAAATAATTTTTTTGTGCAGACTCACGTTATTTTGCAGGTTAAAAGTGCTGTGAATATTATTAATCGGATAATTGATAAATATGAAACCAATAATTGACCATATCCAGGTTACTGTGAAAGATTTGAAAGTTGCAGAGAAATTTTATGACCATTTTCTCCCAATTATTGGATTTGATATAAAAAATAAAGTAAGTGCTTTTATTAAAGAGCATGATTTTTATGTAATTGAATATACTCATGATTTATTGGCTTTTGCGATAAATTCTCCCAGGGAATCTTTCAAAAATGACTCTGTGAACCGGAGAAAACCTGGAGCATTACATCATTTGGCTTTTAAAGCCGAATCAAGACAAGAGGTTGACCGGGCTTACCATGAGTTGGTAAAGATTGGGGCAAACATTGTTTCAGCGCCCCAAATACATCCTGAATACAGTGAAAACTACTACGCTGTTTATTTCAAAGACATGGAGAATATAAAATACGAAATAGTATGTACTAAAGCCTGAGGAGTAATAAAAAGAGGCCACTTAATGGGATTATCAATCTAAGGCAATTGCCTGTTTTTTCTTTTTTACGCTATCTTTGCAGCCAATTTTTTGCATGAAGCTATGAATATCGATACCCTGATCAAAAGCGAGGTGGCAAAAGCCATCGTTGAATTGTACAATACACCCTTCGATGCAGCTGAGGTTCAGTTGCAAATGACCCGTAAAGAGTTTGAAGGGGACATAACCGTTGTGGTTTTTCCCTTTCTCAAAATATCGAAAAAAAATCCCGAACAAACAGCAACTGAATTGGGCTCCTACCTCTCCGAAAAAGTGGCTATGGTTGAAAAATTCAATGTGGTGAAGGGTTTTTTAAATATTGTTATCTCGCGTGGATATTGGCTGTCGGTTTTGCAGGATGCATTTCAAACTGAAAATTTTGGCTATTGCCCAGTTGGCGAAGGTGCCAAACTGGTCATGGTCGAGTATTCGTCGCCCAACACCAACAAACCCCTGCACCTGGGGCATATCCGAAATAACCTTCTGGGCTTTTCCATCTCCAAAATCATAGAAGCCTGTGGAAAACAAGTGGTGAAAACCAATATTGTGAACGACCGCGGGGTGCACATCTGCAAGTCGATGTACGCCTGGAAAAAGCTTGGCAATGGCGAAACCCCGCAATCCACAGGAAAAAAAGGCGACCATTTGGTGGGCGATTATTATGTGAAGTTCGACCAGATGTTCAAGGCCGAACTTGCTCAATTGCTTGAAAAAGGATTGACCAAAGAGGAGGCCGAAAAAGAAGCACCTTGCATGAAAGGGGTACGCGATATGCTGGTGAAATGGGAAAACAACGACCCTGAAACCCGCACCTTATGGGAAACCATGAACGGTTGGGTTTATCAAGGCTTCGATGATACCTACAAAAAACTAGGTGTTGCATTCGATAAAATCTATTACGAATCAAATACGTATTTGGTTGGCCGCGACGAGGTGTTACGAGGCCTTGAAATGGGTGTGTTTTACCGCCGCGACGACGGATCAGTTTGGGCCGATTTGCAGCCCGAAGGACTCGATGAAAAAGTCCTGCTCCGCTCCGATGGTACCTCGGTGTACATGACCCAGGACATTGGTACTGCCAAAATCCGTTACCAGGATTATCCCATCGACGAAATGATTTATGTGGTTGGTAACGAACAAAACTATCACTTTCAGGTGCTTTCGATCCTTCTCGATCAGTTGGGATATTCCTGGGGGAAAAACCTCTATCATTTTTCGTACGGGATGGTTGAATTACCACAGGGGAAAATGAAATCGAGAGAAGGCACGGTGGTCGATGCCGATGACCTGATCGAAGGTATGGTTGAGGTGGCACGTAAAACTGCCGAAGAACTGGGCAAACTCGATGGTTATAATGAGGCCGAAAAGGCTGAAATCCACCGGATGATCGCCCTGGGTGCGCTGAAATATTTTATTTTAAAAGTCGATCCAAAGAAAACCATGATGTTCAATCCCGAAGAATCGATCGATTTCAACGGGAATACAGGTCCTTTTATCCAATATACCTATGCCCGTATCCAAAGTGTGATCCGCAAGGCTAAAGACCAGGGCTTGATGTGGGATAAACTTTCGCCTTCGGTTGAAACCGGTACAAAAGAGATTGAACTGATCAAAAAAATTGGCGCTTTTCCAGACACTGTGGAGGAAGCAGGTCTATGTCATAGCCCGGCATTAATTGCCAATTTTTGCTACGATCTGGTTAAAGAATACAACCAGTTCTACCACGATTTCAGTATTCTGGGCGAGACCGACGAAGAGAAGCGTAAGCTCAGGCTCATGCTGACCGAAACGACCGGCACTGTAATTCGTAACGGGTTTTCCTTGTTGGGCATCGAATGTCCTGAAAGGATGTAGATTTACAGATTTCATAGTCTGATTCGTAGCTGCATTTTCAACTCATTCCGCAGCTTCCCTTCAACCTGCATGTCGCCGCTGCCTGTAAATTCCTTATCGGGATAATAGGTAAATCCGTATTTCAGATAGCAGGTAAATAATCGCGAAGCTTGCCATTTTACCTGCAAGTACGACCGGATTCCCCGATCATAAAAGGCGGGGATGTAAAAGCTTTGAGGCATATCATTCTCATAACTGTAAATCCTGGCCTGGTATCCGTTGGTCGTAAACAAGGCCACCCTGCAAGTGGCCGAAAACCGGCTGCTTTCAGGAAAAAATTGAAAATCGGTTTGGATCAGAGTCCCTTTGTTATTCACCGTGTCTTTTCGGTAAGCCGAAAATTCGGTCCTGAAACGGCAAGTCAGCCAGGGACATGCTTTCCAGTTCAGGTGGCCCCTCAGCCTTTGGGTGGTTTTGGGTACATCGGATTTGATGGTAGCACTGAAGCTGCTTTTTTCTGAAACCATCTCGCTTTTGTATCTGAAATACATATTCATTGTTCCCGAGAATCTTACATCGCATTGTACTTGGGTGTCGACACCCCTAATGGGGCTGTTCGACAGGTATCGGATCCAATGCGACCGGTAAAGGTCGGCATATCCCGAAAAGCTTACCGAGGGGAAGGGGTGGGCTACAAAAGCTAAATAAGTGCCTTCCTCATTTTGGGTATTTGTACCATCGGCAAATCCATTTCCCATAATGCCATGATAATCGTGATCGTAATTGCGGTACAGCAAGCTGAAATTGAATTTGCTGGCCGGATAAGCTTCAATCCCGGCCACGATGGCTTTTCCTCCCGACCGGCACAAGGCAGCTTCTCCAAATAAAGTATAAGCAGGGCCAACATACAGCAAATCGATACTTCCATTCAATTTATTTTTTCCCCTGAATGCATAATGATTGTAAAGGGTTTCTTGTGGACAAACAGTAGCATCGTACCCTTCGGATGAACAGTTGATGCCTGCAGAAATTTTTTGTTGGGTATACCGTAGGGAAGCTCCTGAAGTTTGTACCCCAAGCGAATTTTCGTGGCGAACTTCTTGTTGGGTGCGGTGATAACCTGAAGTTTGCAGTGAACTTACTGAATTTACCAGGCTATCGGTGGTGTATCCTGAGATGTTGGCATCCACTTTTGTATTCGAATAGAACAAGGTCAGGCTAATTGGGCCTTCCTGAAGCCGGGTGGAAATTCCCCTGAGAAAACGGTTTTCGTCGGCTGAGCAATAAGGACTTATGCCCTGGCCAATTTGCCGTATGCCGATGTTTTGCGCACTTTTCCTCTTGCCATATCCACTCCAGATAGTGAGCCCCTGGCCACTTTTAACCTGATAATCGCCTACACACAACTCTTTAAGAAGCTTTTCGCCCTGATAGGAAAAAAAGCAGGAATAAAAATCAAAACCATGTCGATTGCTTTGGGTAAAGAGAGGTTCTCCCGGGTCGTTGTCGGCTGTGAGTCCCCAACGAAAGCGTTTTCCTTTCGAGCCTTTGTACCTGAATAAGAGTTTTTCGGCTGGGCCGGGGTACTTTTTTTCTCCACTTTCATCTGGTTTAAAGCCTTTTGCTTTCTCAAAATTGTACTGGATCCGCCCATTGATTTCATGAAGCCATCGATCCTGTAGCACTTCACCTTTAGCGATAATTTGGGTGAAGGTGGCCAGGTTCCGGGCCATCTCGGGGGTAAAACCGGCGATATACTGCAATTCATATAGGGAGAACAGCTCACCGGTTCTATCTCGGTAATTCAAAAAACTGTCGATGTGGGCTTGATCCATGAAGGGAAGCTGTTCCAACTCGGTGCGTGTAGCTTGGTTCAGATCAATCGGGTGGGTGGACAACCACTCCAGATCGTTGTAGAGTTGTTCCGAAACCGGATTTTCTTCCTCTTCATCGAGCAAGGGTTCGGCTATTTCTTCAAGAAGATCGCTGCGTTTGTCGAGTTGCCTGTTTGCTTCCTGGGCATGAAGATCGGTGCAGCCTAATGCAAAGCAAAAGCTAACAATAGCATAAACAGAAGTTCTCATGGCAGTGCTGCTTTTATTGTGAAGGTAGGGGAATAACCAAGGTAGAGGTGATAGGCGAAAGCCATATCGATAGTAATTGCTTGATATTGGAACCCTATGCCAGAAGAAAACCTGGGGCGGGAATCAAAACCGAGTCGAAGGTGAAAACCCGGGGCAGCCTCCCAATCGAATCCGGCACGAACCATCATTTTCTGGTTTTTCTCTATATCGAATTGATATCCCAACAATAAGGTTTTCGAAAGAAATGAGTTTCCCCCGGCCTTAATCAACCAAGGGAGGTATTCCTTTTTTCCTGAAATCTTCATGGGGGTTGAAAGTGGGTTGGAGACCGAAAGGCCCAGATGAGTGTTGGGATGGATCTCGAAAAGGGCTCCGAGGTTAAAGCCGATCGAAGAGCCAATGTTACCGCTATCAGGGCATCTTTGCCCATAATAACCAAACGTAAAACCGAGATCGATTCTCCTTGCGATGGCGCGTGAATAGGCAAAAAGGAGTTGATCTTCCCTGCAATACGAAGGACCGAACGTAGAAAAGAGTATCGAAAAATTACCCAGGTGGGTGGGTAGGGTGCAGGTAGCACTGCCTAACGACAGCTCTTGAACCAGAAAGCGGTTCTCGTAATCGATCGAAAAGGTAGTCTTTTTTATCCGCGATAAGCCAGCGGCATTACTTGCGATGGCCCAGGGATGGATGAGGCCTGAAACGGCTTTACTCATGGCTGCGGCCTGTGCCCCCGATGGGCTAACGTTGCTGCGTCCAAAAACGGATACTGCATGCAACAAGGCCACAACACAAAGGATTTTTTTTGTGGTGATGCTTCGCATGTTGGGAAATTTTAAATGGGGCCCCAAAGCGGGAAACCCCAAAAATATTTTCCCAATTTACGAAAAAATGATAGTACCTTTTAATTGGTCTTGAAAGAAAATTTTACTTTCGATAGTTCCTGGTTTGCCTGTACAATTTTCTTTTTAAGCTCGGCTTTATTATGAACAAGCTTGGCTGCAATTTTTTCATCGCCGGTGGCCAGGATTTGGGCAGCAAGGATGCCGGCATTCATGGCCCCATCGATACCTACTGTGGCAACAGGGATTCCCGGGGGCATTTGTACTATGGCCAATAAAGCGTCCAGCCCGCTCAACGAAGCGTTGATCGGGACGCCAATCACCGGTAAGGTGGTCATCGAGGCAATAACCCCACACAAATGGGCAGCCATGCCTGCTGCTGCGATAATTACTTTGATGCCCCTCTCTTTGGCCCCCTTGGCAAAGAGCTCTACTTCTTCAGGGGTTCTGTGGGCTGATAAGGCATGAATTTCGAAGGGAATCTCAAACTCATCGAGTACTTTTGCTGCTTTTTCCATTACCGGAAGGTCGCTTGTGCTTCCCATGATGATACTGACAACTGGCTCCATATTCTTGAATCGTGTTATTTTTTTGCAAGGGCAAGTTACCATTTTTTTAAGATTCAGCTTTTGTTTTGTCCTTTTGTACCAATTTGATTTCACAATTTGGTTTTTTTGGAGTTAAATTTCGGGACGATATGAACCAACAAAAAAAAAATAATGGAAACAATTGAATTACTTGACAAGAAATTCAGGATTTATATCTCCCACGAGACCATTATCTCAGCGGTAAAAGCGGTGGCTTCAAAGATGAGCGAAGAGTTGAAGGGCGAGGATGTTCTTTTTATCTGTGTACTCAACGGTTCCTTTATGTTCACGGCCGATTTGTTGAAGGAAATCAAACTCGACCAGCCTGAGGTTACTTTCCTGAAGTTATCCTCGTATGAGGGAACCGACACCACCGGCGTAATCAAGGAACTAATCGGCCTGAACGAACCTGTTGAAGGGAGAACCCTGGTGGTTGTCGAAGACATCATCGATACCGGAATTACAATTACCGAGGTGGTTCATTTGCTAAAAATGCACAATCCAAAATCGGTTAAAATTGCCACCCTGTTTTATAAACCGGAAAAGTTCAAAGGCAAGATGAAGATTGATTATGTGGGATTGGAAATCGGGAATGAATTCATTGTGGGATATGGCCTCGATTATAACCGTAAAGGAAGAAATTTTAAAGACCTTTACGTAGTAACAGAATAGTGACGAACCAAATATTTGAACATGTTGAATATTGTACTTTTTGGGCCTCCGGGTGCAGGCAAGGGCACTCAGGCAGCGTTCCTCATACAAAAGTTTAATCTGGTACACCTCTCGACAGGTGATCTTTTACGCGAACAAATTGCCGAGGGTACAGCATTGGGCAAAGCGGCCAAACAGAGAATCGACAAAGGGGAATTGGTCCCCGATGATTTGGTGATCGGCATAGTCTGTTCCAAAATCAGTGAATATAAAGGAGCTGAAGGATTTATCTTCGATGGTTTTCCGAGAACAGTTTCCCAGGCAAAAGCTTTCGATGAAATGCTTAACGAGAAATGTGTGCCGGTATCTG
>CAZSIK010000053.1:0-18574 GCA_964606515.1 uncultured Prolixibacteraceae bacterium | reverse complement strand
AAAACCGTATTGGGTGGGTCGAAAGAGGTATATACCATAACCGGCGTAATAGACGATGTACCTGAAAACAGGATCATCCGGCCAAACTATTTTATCTCTGCAATTACCGAAGAGCTTCGAAAAAACCTTACCGACAACTGGACCAACCGGAGCGATTACTGGGTATATGTATTGCTTAAAGAGAACACCCAGGCATCGGTTGTTAACCCAAAAATCAATCAGGTTTTTTGGAAGCACAAAGACAAAACCTTAGAATCTATTTTTTTACAGCCCCTTGAAAAATTACACCTCGAAGCTACCCGCTCATCCGATTTGAAATATGTGCCTCTTTATTACTCTATTCTGGCTTTTCTTACCTTGTTGTTGGCTTGCATCAATTATATGAACCTTTCGAATGTGTCGGCGCTCAATCGCTCAAAAGAAGTGGGTATTCTGAAAGTAAGCGGAAGCAGCAGGTTAAACCTTATTCTGCAATATCTGGGCGAAGGGGCAATTTTATCGTTTCTTGCCTTACTTGCAGCATTCGCTTTGTTTATAATCTTTCTTCCTGTTTTCAACAAAATAGTGGATCGATCCATAATGGTAGGCTTTTTTCACAATGCGTCATTTTACATTTTGCTAATTGTTATCGCATTGATTGTTGGTTTGCTTTCGAATATATACCCTGCACTTATCCTTTCCTCCTACAATCCGGTAAAGGTTTTGAAATCGGGTGTGAATGTTATCCGAAACGGTAAATCGGCTGGTCGAAAAACATTGCTTGTATTCCAGTTTTTTATAGCATCGGCTATTATGTCCTCGTCGTTCTGGGTTTATAATCAGGTTAATTTTATGCACAATAAATCGTTGGGCTATAATACCGACAAAATAATTTATTGCCAGATGCCCAATAGTGGTGCAACCATTCATTTCGATGATGTAAGGAACCAGCTTTTGTCAAATTCTTCTATTTCAAATGTCTGCTATTCAAGAAACTCTCCTATGCATAGTACCTGGACGGAACAAGTATTTGGAGAAAAGGGCAATCCTGATACCGAAATTTTATCGGAATACAACATTGTAAGTCATGATTTTATCGATACCTATCAAATGAAAATTGTCGATGGCCGGAATTTTTCAAGAGATTTTGAATCCGATCAATCGGCATGTGTGATAAACGAAACCTGCGCACAAGCAATGGGTTGGAACAATCCCCTTGACAAAGAATTAATCGTTTGGGATAAAGCCTATAAGATTATTGGTGTGGTGCGCGATTTTCACAATACGTCAGTACACGATCGGATAAAGCCCTATTTTATGGTGTTATCCGACGGAAACCTAAGCAGCAATTTCGATTTGGCCATAAAGACTACCGGAACCAACAGACAACAAACGGTTCAATTTATAAACAGTACTTTAATGTCAATTTTCAACAATGTTTTGTTTATGGTTGACGATTTCAACGATTCAATCGATGATGAAGGAATTCGGGTTTGGAAATCGGTTAAAAAGACTTTCTTGTTTTTCTCCTTTTTGTCGATGGCAATTGCATTGTTCGGTTTGTTTGGTTTGGTCTCCTATTCAGCAAAAAAACGAACAAAAGAGGTTGGGATCAGGAAAGTACAAGGATCAACCATTTACCAGATATTCGTCATAATCAACAAAGAATATTTTGTCCTGCTTACCATCGCGATTGTATTGGGTTTACCTTTCTTAAGCCTGTTCTCCGATTATACACCCGGGGCCTATAAGTATCAGGCACAATTATCTGATTATCTGCTGGTAGTATTGGCTATTTATGGAGTGGCTTTACTTACCTCGGGTTGGCAAAGCTGGCGGGCTGCAACAAGAAACCCGGTTGAGGCGTTGAGGTATGAGTGAAAAGCCACCCCTAAATCCACGAAAGGGGACTTTGGGAATTACCGGATTTGAACATTGAAATGAAGGAAAAAAAAATGATTGATAAATACTTGAAATATGGACTTCGGAAAATGTGGAAAAACAAGTTGTTTTCCGTGATCAACTTGTTGGGATTAGCCATTGGTATTGCATCGTTCCTGATGCTGTTCCTTTACACATCGAATGAAAAAAGCTATGACAGGCATTTTTCAAAAGCCAGGCAGATCTACAGGGTTTCGTCAATTCCGGTGGGAAGCGATAATATGCGCTGGGCGCGTAGCCTTGGTATCGTTCACGAAGCAGCTAAATCAATTCCCGAGGTGGAGGATGCTACATGGTTTTCCCATGCTCCGGCAGGAACCATAAGAATTGGAAACCGTCAATTTCAGCAAAAGGATATTCTTTCGGTCGATCAAAGCTTTATCAATCTTTTTGAAGTTAAACCTGTTTGTGGCAACCTTTCGGAAATTGTAGCCCCCAATGCTGCTTTTGTTTCTGAGCGTTTTGCTCAAAAGTATTTTAAGGGAGAAAACCCTGTTGGGAAAATGATTGATATTGAATCACTACAATATCAACGAAACCTTGGTAATTATGAAATAAGGGGAGTGATAGAAAATACTCATCCAAAAACTCATTTCAACTATGAAATTTTGTTGTCTCAAAACGGGGCGCTTTCTGAACGTTATGCTTCGTTGCAGGATAATAAAACTCAATGGATTTATAATTACCTCTTATTGAAAGAAGGAGCCAATCCTGAAATAATTGCAGATGCTTTGCATGGAAAATTTATTGAAAGTAGTTTGCCCCAAACAATAGGCCCAAAAGATTATCAGTTTTCATTGACCCCCTTAACTCATATTCACCTTCGTTCTAACGACCAGTTCGAACTAAAAGAAAACTCCTCGAAAATAAACATGGGGTTAATTGTCAGCATTTCATTTTTAATTGTACTCATCACATTGTTTAATTTCACAAACCTTTCAATTGCTAAACTAATAAAGCAGTCGAAGGAATTCAACATGAAAAAATCATTGGGGGCCACTACTTCGCAACTGATTTTTCAACACTTAACCGAAGTCTTTATAATGTGCTCCTTTGCTATAATTCTATCTTTTGGCCTAATTGAATTATTCAAGCCCTTTTTTCCAAAACTTTTCAATATTGAATTTGCTGTTTATTACAAAGAACTTATTGTATATGCCACCCTTGTTTTTGTACTTGCAAGTTGCCTTTTCATTATGGCGTTGTTTGCATTACCCATATTACACAAGAAAAACAGCTCTCCCACACAAAATAGGGCTGTAAATAAAGCATTGCTCCCTCTGCTTATTGCTCAATTGGCAATGGTCATCGTGCTAATTTCAACCACCCTTCTGGTAAACAAGCAAATACGATATATTCTTTCCCGTACTCTGGGTTATGATAAAGAACAGGTGGTCGTTCTCCATTTAAACGATTTCTACAAAGATCCCTCTGTTTTTGCCGACAAGCTTAAAAAACAAAGTTGGGTTGAATCGCTTGGGTTCACCATGCAATATTTTGGGTATCCAAGCCAAAGCATGTCATTGGATCATTTTGGACTTGATGGAAACACTGAACTTATATTTGCTAATTACGATTATATTAAGACCATGAAGCTCCAGCTCGTTGAAAACTGGATAAAACCATCTGTAGATACTGTTCGTGGTATGCTGGTCAACGAACACCTATACAAACGTTTAATGGAAAAACACGGGAGCATGGAGGCCCTTCAGTTTTATCAATCAAGCCAAAACCTGGAAGAGGGGCAATCGAGGATTAATTTTCTTGGAGTGATACAGGACTTTAATTATAGCTCAGCTCACGATGCCATTGGTGATTTTGCCTTTTGGCTTGATGAAACGCGAAACCGGGCACGATTTATACATGTTCGTCTTACTCAGGGCAACCCGCACACAGTCATGAAAAAAATTGAAGCTATTTGGAGTGAACTATTTCCCGGGCAAGAGTTTAATTATTTCTTTCTCGACGATCAGATTGCCGCCCAATATAAGGCCGAAACCATTTTGAGCAGGATACTGGCTGCTTTTTCCCTTCTGGCAGTGCTAATTGCCATGTTTGGGATTGGGGCCTTTTCGTTATTTGTTTCACAGCTGCGAACCAAAGAAATCGGCATCCGTAAAGTAAACGGTGCCCGTATTTCGGAAGTGCTGGTGATGCTGAACCGCGACTTTGTAAAGTGGGTAGCCATTGCCTTTGTAATAGCCACTCCTATAGCCTGGTACGTTATGAACAAATGGCTACAGAACTTTGCCTACAAAACCACCCTCAGCTGGTGGATCTTCGTCCTCCCCGTCCTGCTGGTCCTGCTTATTGCCTTGCTGGTAGTTAGCTGGCAAACCTGGAAGGCAGCTACAAGAAACCCGGTTGAGGCATTACGGTATGAGTAAAAACTACCCCCCAACCCCCTAAAGGGGGGGAGGGAATTACCTGATTTGAAGATTTAAGTATTGAAATAAAACAAAAAAATAAAGAAACAATGAAAGAATTTAAAGCAAACAATCAGGAATTATTCAGTTTAATTGAAGAATGGGAACCCAGGTTGCTGAACCTTTCTGAGGAAATGATAACGACCCGATTTAATAGTCAAAACAGAACCATCAAGCAGATTGTTGGTCACATGATCGATTCAGCATCAAATAACACACACCGGACTGTTCATCTGCAATATCAACCCAGTCCGCTTAGGTTTCCTAACTATGCAACAAATGGGAATAATGACAGGTGGATTGCCATTCAAAACTATCAATCGGAAGATTGGAAGAACCTGGTAGGTCTTTGGAAGTTCTCAAACTTGCACATCATTCATGTGATAGAAAATGTTGATCTTTCTAAATTGGATAATCTTTGGTACTGCAGCGAAGAAAGATTGATTTCGCTAAAGGACGGCATAATTGACTATTTAAGACATTTTAAATTGCATCTAAGCGAAATTGAAGAATTGATAAAACAAAAAGATACAAGTCATAATTGAAGATAAACAAAACCCCATGCAGGCTTCGCCATAAACCTGGTCGAATGGGGTTTGGAGGTAATTCTATGCTACTGAAATTAGTTGTAAGAAACATTGTAAAACGTCCCTTCCTTAACCTGATTAAGGTGCTGGGATTGGCTTTGGGCTTAAGTGGTATCTTATTTATCGCACTTTTTCTGAAAAATGAGCTGAGCTATGATCGTTTTCATGCCAAAGCTGACCGGATTTACCGGCTCACGCTAACCGATCCGCGCTTGTTGAACGGGAGCCATTTCGCACGGATAATCAATTCGGAACATGTTCCCGATCTTGCACAGCATTTTCCTGAAATTGAGGGATATGCCCGGCTTGCTCCCATACGGGGAGGAGTGATGTTCTATAACGAAAAGTATTATTCAGTTGACCAAGCCTTTGTATGCGACAGTACCTTCTTCGAGGTATTTGATGCCCGCTTGTTGCTGGGCGACAAGAAAAACGTACTGAATTCCCCGGCTTCGATGGTGGTTTCCGAGTCGTTTGCCCAAAAGGTTTTTGGAACTGCCAATCCTGTTGGTGAGGTGCTGTCCATTCCTGCCGGTCAATTTTATGGCGAGAAAATCGATTTCACCATCAAAGGGGTGATGAAAGATTTTCCGCAGGACAGTCATTTTCACCCCGAGTTGATTACGACCTCTGCAATGGGGCCAATTAGCTGGTGGGCCTATGTTTACCTGGTGCTTTCCGATCATGCCGATCCCAGCAAAATTACCGCGGATTATCCTGGCTATTTGGCCCAGGCTACCAATCAGCCCCTCGATAAGATACAAACCCAGGCCTATCTGCAAAAGCTTACCGATATCCACCTGAAATCGGACAAGTTGCGCGAGATTGAAGCCAACAGCAACACATCCAATGTATTAGTGCTGGCTATCGCCGCTGCGATTTTATTGTTAATATCAATGAGCAATGTGGCCAGTTTAAACCTGGGCATGGCGGGTTTCAATCAAAAACTTTTTAAGGTTAACCAATTATTGGGCTCTTCTAAACTGATAATTCTGGCGTATTTCTTTCTTGAAGGCCTTTTACTTACAGCTTTGGCTATGATTCTGGTGCTTGTACTTTCTTTACCTGTAAATAAGTTAATTGCAAATCAATACAATATCAACTTGTTGCATGGAAATGCCTTGTTTAAAACAATTCTTCTGGCGGGTTTTGTTCTGCTTTCCCTTTTTGCCAGTCTTCAACCTGTATTAAAGCAAGGCTTTGAAAAGGTGGCCTGGAAACAGGATTTCCCGCTAAGAAAAGGCATTGTGGTGAGCAGGGGCATCATCATTACCCAATTTGCCTTTGCCATTGCACTGATTGCCGTAGTATTGGTTATTTCCAGGCAAACCCGTTTCGCGCTTCAACATTCAATGGGAGCACAACAAAACAACATTATTTGCTTCGAATCGGTACATGCCAATGTGCAGCAAAAATTCGAATTATTTAAGAACGAGCTACTGAAAAACAACAGTATAGAATCGGTTTCGGCTATGTTGGAGCCCCCGGGTGGCGAGGCTAACGACATGTTTGCCTTTGAATTGGAAGGACGTGAAAAACCCGACGACCAACAAGAGGAGCGTATAGGGGTATTCCCCTGCGACTATTCGTTTGCACCTCTTTTTAAACTGGAATTTCTTGCCGGGCAAAATTTTTCAGAGAAAAATCTCGATGTAGAGGGCTCGGGTGAATACATCATCAACGAAACCGCTTTGAATTATCTCGATTATGCTGCTTCAACCGATATTATCGGAAAAGGCTTCAAATTGAATTTCACTTCTCCCGGGATTGAAATCCCCAGAGGGAAAATTATCGGGGTAGTGAAGGATTTTTACTTATCGAGTATTAAAAAGAAGGTAGGGCCACTGGTGCTTTTTAAACGAGACCGGTTGTGGCTCATCAACTTTGTAGTGGCCCATAAGCCTGGTATGCGCGATATCGCCATCAAGGACATGAAAGCGGTTTGGGAACAACTGTTTCCCGAATACCCTTTTGTTCATCAGGAAGTAAGTTCGATGTACCACAAAGTGTATAAAAGTGAACTGTTGCAAGCCCGATTGCTCAGTCTGTTTACGTTCATTTCGTTGTTTATTTGCAGTATGGGCTTATTGGGGCTTTCGCTGCTGGTGAGTCAATACAAGGTGAAGGAAATCGGCATCCGAAAGGTAAATGGTGCCTGTGTCTCCGAAGTGCTGATCATGTTGAATAAAAACTTCGTAAAATGGGTAGCCATTGCTTTTGTAATCGCCACACCCATTGCGTATTATGCCATGTACAAATGGCTCGAAAACTTTGCCTACAAAACTGAACTCAGCTGGTGGGTCTTCGTCCTCCCCGTCCTGCTTGTCCTGCTTATTGTTTTATTAACAGTTAGTTGGCAAAGCTGGAGTGCAGCCAGGAGGAACCCGGTTGAGAGTTTAAGATACGAGTAGCATGAATTATTACTTAACCAAAAGCTTAATCGTTTGTGATTCCATCCTGTTGCTGATCTGCATAAAATACAGCCCCTTGGTTTTATCCGGCAGTTCAATTGTCAGTGCTTTTTCGGCATAGCATTCAGTGCGCAGAATTACAGCGCCCAGGGTGTTGGCCAGGGTGATTTTCGAGAGCCCCTCAAAATTTTTCATCTCAACAGTAAATTTGCCGTTATTGGGATTAGGATAAACCCTGACCTCTTTAACAGGTTTATTGCCCAACTTGCTTTGAACAAGTTCTTGTTTCTCGATGCTCTTTTCTTCAGGTAATCTTAACATGCCCCCCGTAGCGCCTCCACAAAATGTATTGTTTGTGGTGATCCGGGCATGCACCTGACTGCCGTTTTGGGCATAAAAGCCTGGAAGAAAGAGGATGGATTGGCCGGCAATCAAATCAACAGTGGAACCACTTTCGAAATTAACTGTGGTGCTGTTGCCTGCCAATGTAATTGTATTCAGTGCGTTGAAGCACCCCGACTCCCCATCTCCCATGATCAATCCGGACACGCTTATGTTTTCCTGTATTATAGGGGCATCGCCATCAAATACCTTCACATCGTCGAGTACATTGGGGTAACCATAATCGTCGAAGCCTTCAAAAGCAAGCTGGTACGTGGCCGATTTTTCAGGAAGGTCGAGCGTTTGTTGGGTCCAAACCGGCACATCGTTGTAACTGTAAAGCAGCTCCTGCCAGGGCTCGTTGGCTGCAGTTCGGTAATACACCACCAATTCGTTCTGATCGCCGCTCCAGACTTCCTGTCCGTACCAGAATTCAAGTTTAGGATCGGTCAGGCCAGAAATATCCAAAACAGGGCTGACCAGCTTGGTCCGATATAGGTTTCCGGTACTTGTAAAACGGGCATTTAGCAGTCCGGCATGGGCGGTAGTAATTGAGCCACTACCGGCACCCTGGTTAAAGGTCCATGTTCCTTCCCCGTTTTCTTGAATTTGCGACCATTTGTTCCGGGTAGGTGAAGCCTCCTCGAAAGTTTCGGTAAAGGGGAAAACAGATACCAACGGATCGATCCCAACACCCGAAAGGGACACCAGGTGAGGGGTGCCCGATAGGTTGTGCGTTATCTCGAGACTGGCATTTTTAGCCCCTTCTGAAGTTGGATTGAACGATACCTGAACGTTAATAGACTCGTTGGCTCCCAGCGAAACCGGATAGGTGTTCACATCGGTCAGCTGAAACTGGTTGCTGTTTGTACCGCCCAGGCTTACACTCTGAATGTCGAGGGTGCCAATACCGTTATTTTTAATGTTGAATTCCTGTTGCTCCGCTCCTAATCCGATCATGGTGTTACCAAAATCTTTGGATAGGGGATTGATAAAAAATATCGGGTCTGTGGGAATATCTTCAAACTGAAAACGGATATTGGCAATAGCCTCAACCAAGTATCTTGCTGTAGGAGGAGTGGTGGGATCAGGGTTAATATCATCGTTAAAATATTGAATCCCTCTGGCAGTTGATTTCCCGGTGCAGTAAAAGAAGGCAGGATCATTGCCATATCCGGTGGTGTTTTCATCGACCGCAACTACCAGGTTGTGGGTATTGTTGTATTCAAAGGTGGTATCCAGCACGATTTCAACCCAGCCATCAACAGCTGGCAGGCTTACTTCACCGTCAAAGACTTTTGTCATCTCGTTAATGGGAACCCAGTCAGAGGTGGAAGCAAATTCAGATTTTGTGGTATGTCCTAGGTAGATAACCCAGTTTTTGTAGTTAGTGCCGGTTTCACCTCCGTTCCAGTGGTAGAAAATCTTTGAAATCCGCTGATTGGGTATCTCGATCTCTGGCTGAAGATAGATGGTTTGTGTGTAATTGTAATTAAAATCGGGGTATAAGGGCAGTCCATCATTATCGTTGGTACCCCTGCCGATTTGAACCAAACCCAGAGGACCCGTGGTAAACGACCATACCATACAGCCCGTAGCGTCACCAACCGTGTTGTAGGGCACCACTTTCCAATAATAGGTCGTGTTGTTATCGAGGGATGTGATCGGGAAGAACGAATTGGCGCCATCGTAGATCAAGGTGGTGGGATTGGGGTTGGTATCAAAATAGAGTTTGTATCCTGTAGGAATCCCTGCCGTGTTATCCGGGTTCCAACTTAAGGTTAAATTAAGCGAGATGAAACCATCAAGGTCGATCGGGTCGGGGTTGACAGCTGGCTTAGGCAGAACAGGGATGATTTCAGGCCCTGTAATATGATCGATATAAACATAGGCTGAATTGCCTCCTTCGATATAGTATGCGCTGAACGCCAGGTAATAATTGCTTCCGGCCAGCGTACTCAGGTCGATTTCGTGGTACCCCCATGCCCCTTTGCTTACTGCAATCTCTTCTCCAATATCAGTCCATGTGGTTTTATCGGTCGAGTACATAATTTGGATACGCTGATAAGCAGAAGAGGAGGTGCCTTCGAAAAACACAAGCTTATCCCCGGTAGTGATGCTCATTAGCGGGGTTATCAATCTGAAATTTTCAGCAGACGAAGTGTATCTTCTCGCGGAATAGGCGCCCTGGTATGGGCTTTCATATTTGGTCCAGCCTGAATTTACCCAGCTAACCGGTGGAAAATAGTCGGCTTCAAAACTTTCAGCCAGTTGGGTCGATGTGACCGTTGAGAACGACCAGACCGGAACATTTGTAGCATCACCGCTGGCATTGTAAGCAACTACTTTCCAAAAGTAAGTTGTGTTATGGGCCAGCTCATCCGGCTGAAAGGAAAGTTCCGTACCATCATAAACCAACGTTGCAGGGTTTGGATCTGTGTCGAAGTAAACCTTGTACCCTGTTATGGGTGAAGACGAAATGGGCGCGCTCCACTTAAGTACAGGATTTGGAAAAGTAAGCAGATTGTTGATAGGGGAAACGAGTCCAGCAGATCCCGGAACATAACAATCGACAATTACATCATCGATACCGAAACTTTGGTATTGTGATTGAGAATAATATTGAAAAAAAGCAATATAAATTGTTTGTCCCTTATAAGCAGTAAGATCGATAAAATGTTGAACCCAGCTTGTATTGGTACAATCAAAATCGCCAAGCACTGTTGTAAATGAAGAGGTTAAATTGTTGGTGGTGGAGAGCAAAACCCGGTATGAATTGTTACTGGTAGTCAGCGATACCTTGTCCCACCAGCTTATCTGCACGTCTGTATTGGGAAGCTGGAGTGGGGGGAAAATTAGATAATCGTTGCATGTGCTATTGCCATAGCCTCTTGCGCCATATGGAGAAGAGTGGTCGACCAGGTTGCTTTGTACCCAGGTAAATGATCCTGTTCCATTGCCATCAACCACCAGCCAATTTTGCGGAGCGTCGGGATCGTGGCTCCAGGTTCCGTCCATGTTTTGCAGATAGGGGTATTGGGTAACCGGGTTGGCATCGGTAACAGCGTTTGTTGTAACAGAGGTTGAATAATAATTAAAAATATCGACCGACCATGCCTTGTAATAATATTGTGACCAAGCAGTTAATCCATTATTATTGAACCCGCTGGCAGGGCCTTTGTAAATAATGGTGCCTGCCGAGGGCAAAGGGTCGCCCACAGCGTATGTTGTGCCGTTTACCGGATTTCCGTTCATGTAAGCACTGTGTGAAGCGACAATCACATCATGGTTATAAACATTCTTTTCCCAGGCCAGATTGATTTGTGTTTGCCCGACAGAAGTTGCAGTAAATGCCGAAGGTGGACCCACTATTGGGGTAGCATCGGCAGTTAATCCCAGCGAATAATTGTTGCCGTTAAAACAGAATGCTTTGTAATAAACCTTTGTGCCCGGGGTAAGGTTCTGATGGGTAACCGGCGATTCAAGGCCCACATACAAAACGGTTCCGCCAGCCAGGGCTTCTCCTGCCACTGGGTTCCCGGTAGGTGAAATAAAAGTGCCGGTGGTATTGTACACAATTACATTGTTATTGGCCGCAGCATTGGCTGTAAAAGTCAGTTCAACCTCCTGTGAGTTTTTTATTGCAGCGCTAAACAACTCCGGAGGTGCAACATAGGCCGAAATTCCGGTAAACTCATCAGCCCCGATGTCGGGTTTTTCGCCACGAATGGCACCATCAAAATCGTCATTGATCAGAATGGGGTCGGTTATGGCTTGCCCGCCACTTTCGCAATAGCTGATCTGCCCATTCTGTATACGAAGGTTATAGGGGGGAGTTAACTTGTTCTCAAACGGGGGAAGCTCTGAATAGGAGCAATCATCCCGGTCGGGGCCGACTAAGTTCTTATAGGCTTCAATTGTTTGGTAGGAACTATAGTTATAAAAAATCAGGTTTTTGGTGCCCGGTTCCCCGGCATAGAAAATATTGTTGTTCGAGTTGGCTGAATAATTGGAAAGAGTTGCTGCACTCCTCCTGAATGCTGTTGTTAAACCGCTACCATTGGCAACCGATTCATTAACAACGATATTGTTGTGTAAGTCGAGGTTAGCAGTTGTTGCTGTTGTGCTGGCAGTATGGTATATCCCGCTCGATCCGAAATTGGTTCCGACAGAAGTTGCGTTCAGGTAGATTGTATTGTAATAGGCGCCGATGAGTGAGTTGGCCTGTGTGCTTGTAATTGATATTCCCCTGATGGCATCGGTATTGCTGGCATTGGGCGCTTTTAAATCAGAAATAAGATTGTTGTAAAGATAAACTGTTGTGCCAAATTCAAGAAGAATTCCTGTCACAAGTCCGTTGGTTGTATTAGGCGAACTAGTCGATAGGTTATAAATTTCATTTTTGTAAACATGACAAAGCGAGCTTCCCGAGTTGATGCGGATTCCTGTAATTTCGCCTCCTCCGGTAATGCCATGAATGTTATTTCCATACATTGAACGGGTATTCGCTTTGTAAAGACTAATCAAACTTGTTGTTCCAGTTCCGCCGTTTATTTCGGAGATGGTATTGTTGTAAACATTTTGTGTGTGTTCGGAAGATGTAGAAGAATGTATTCCATAAAACATTGATGAACCGGCCAGGGTAATACCCGAAAAATGATTTTCACAAATAATCTCAGTACCTGTGGCAGCGCTTGTGTTATAATACAAGTAGAAAACACCTTTAGTGCCGGTGCGGTTTATCAACGACGATTGATTGCCTTGTACAGTAGTCAACTCGGGGCTTTTCCGGGCATTTTGGTTCGAAATCAGGTAAGTGCTGCCGGTGGTCTGTATTTCGCTGTCAGTAAAAATGTTGTTGTTGATTACTGTATTTTGGGTAGAGCTCGACGAAGACTGCAAATTTTGTATAAAGTAAAATGTACCGGATGAGGGAGCCGAATTGTTAAGTGATATGGTATTTCCGTTGATTTGCAACGTTCCCGACGATTCGCTGTAAATCCCTATTAGGCCTGTTGTTGTTGAAGAAAGTGCAATGGTGTTGTTTTCAGCAGTAAAATTAATTTCATCGGAACAATCGTTGTAAATACCTGCCGATCCATAAGTTAATTCTGATCCTCCACCCTCGCTATTGTTTATTGTGTTGTAACTTACCCGGCTATTATGGTTGTTTTCCAAGTAAATTCCATACGACTGATTATCAGTATTTCCGGCAAAATTTCTGATTATATTGCCTTGACCTTCATCGCCGATTGTGAAATTCTGGTCATAGAAGGCATTATATCCTTTAAGGTAAATACCGCAAAATGTGTTGTCGATTGTATTTCCGGTAAACACTATGTTTTCGTGCGAGCCTTCCTGTGTTGTCAATATGGTTACATCAGCAGCAGAGCTGTTGTTCGATGCATAAAAACCTGTAACAAATCGGCTGATCCCCTTATTCATGGTAATGGTTGCATTTTTAACCGTAACATTTTTGCAGCCATTGGTAGCCGATGCCTTCCTTACATAGTACCCATATTCAATTCCTTGATTTACTGCGCTTACATCAATCGCATCGAAAGTAACCCAGTCTGAACCATCAATAATGATGATGCCATCGCCCCGGTTTCCCAATGTAGCAGTGGCTACCGAACCTGCATCGGTCCGGGTAACCAAGGGGTTGCTCCCTTCTCCGCTCTTCTGAAATACGATCGGTTTGTCGGCGGTACCAGTGGCTGTGAGCAGAATAGGTGCTTCAACAGTTTCGGTATAATCGGCGGCTACGTTAAATGTTATGCCACCTTCACCGATAACGCTGCCGTTCAATTCCCTTACTGCAGCGGCAATGCTCGCGTAATCGCCGGGAATGGTTTTGTCCCCGTTAATTAGGTTGCCAATTTTTCTTACCCCTATAGGATCTGTGCTCGTGGGTGCTTTTGTGCTTCCCGATTCGGAAGTGACCAGTTGGGTACATCGTCCATCGACACTGTTGCCCGCAATTGCGGCGGCACTTATACTATAGGCAAGCCAGAAATAATTGTTCCCTTGCGCAAGTTCCTGATTACCTGTGATGGAAAACGCGCCTGATGGATTGTTGAAAGTAGAGCCAAATTGGTTTGCACTTGAAAACTGAGGGGTTGTGGTGTAGAAAACCGATGCAGCAGCAATATCGTTGGCTGCATTGGTCGAACCGGTGGTGTTTAAGGTAAGTGATGTAAGTGAAAGTGGATTGCTGTTCTTTTGGGTCACCACCTGCAAGCAAAGAATTTCATTATTGGTACTGTTTACCGGAACATGGGCCGTATTGGGTTGTGTTGTTGTGGCACCCGAGTACATCATGTTGGTCCCGTCTTCGATCAGCACATTGTCGATATCGACATAATAGTTGCCTTCACCCCAGGTACAGAAGAAACGGATTTTGATAAAGTCACTGCTGTAAGTTTCGAGGCTCAATACTTTATTGGTAAATTCGACCGACGCAATATGGCTGCTTTGATCGATTGTATAAATAGTTGTAAAAGTAGCCCCATCATCGAGCGAAACCTGGACTTCTATTTTATCGTTAGCTCCCATTGAAGTCGCGTTTAGCGGGTAACCAACATTGTCGACTATCCGGTAGTGGAAGCTCAGTTTAGTGGAGGAGGTAATATTCCCGATCAGGGGGGAAGTTGCATAGGTTGTGCCTGAGGATAACTGCTTTGTCAATCCTTTGCTGCCGGCTGTTCCATGATTGGTTGTCAACGACATACCTAAATCCCATCCTGTAGCTGTTGTCCCGTTAAAATCTTGAAGGTAGGGTAGGGCAATCGCGGTCCTTGTGTTGTCGGTTACTCCTGGGGAATAGTCCAGAACTTCATCGACTGACCAGATCTTGTAATAATACAGGGTATTGGCGCTTAAAGTTGTATGGTTGAAACCTGTGCCATTTCCCTGGTAAAGTATGGTTCCGCCTCCGGCCAGGGCATTCCCCACCGAATAGGTGGTCCCGTTTACCGGGATCCCGAAGGTTGTTGTGGTGTTGAAAGCAAGCAATACATTGTGTCCTGCCTTGTTTTTGTTCCAGCGAAGATCGATTTCACCCAGATTAACTGCTTCGGCGATAAATTCTTTTGGGTTGTACACCGGCTTCCAGGTGTAGGTCAGTCCGAGCGATGGAACGGTTGCCGAATAGATACTGTCGAAAACCATGGGCTGTGTGCTACCTGTACCGCGGGTTGAATTGATCCAGTTTCCACCCTCTTTTCCAATAGTCCGGTTATTGACATTGGTGCCAATTGTATTGTTGGGCCCCCTTAGCCCTACCTGGGGATACGATGTAGAAACACCGGGAGTAATGGTCCCCCCATACACTATTTTGATATAGTTGTTGCTGGTGTTCAGCCTGATCTGACAACTAAAAATTTCTCCAGCTATGGTTTTTCTTCTTACATCTTTCCATTGAACAATAAATTCGTTGCCGACTAGTTCGTACCTCACTTCCGGTGAACCGGTTTCTGCCTGGATCAGGTCGCGGCCAAAAGCGGAGACGGCACCGGCGTATCCTGCTGAATTGCTGA
This sequence comes from uncultured Prolixibacteraceae bacterium, assembly GCA_964606515.1. Lineage (GTDB taxonomy): Bacteria > Bacteroidota > Bacteroidia > Bacteroidales > Prolixibacteraceae > CAZSIK01. The sequence continues at coordinate 3,311 of CAZSIK010000053.1, read as the reverse complement.
TGGGGGTATAATTGGTTGCAGAAGGAGCTAATCCAAAAGTAATGAACCCGTTCGCAGAGATGTACAATGAGGTGTAAGCTGTATCGTTGAAAACGAATGAAGGAATCGCGATTTCACCGGAAACTTCGTTGTCGAAAGTGCCGGAGCAGAATAACGTTCCGCCAACAATTTCAGTATAAGAGAGGTTTTGCTGGGTGAAAAAATATTCAGCTACCTGAGAACGGCATGTTAAAGTGCAAGCAAAAACAATGAGGGTAAGGAGGATTGTTTTTTTCATAACAAGATATAGTTTAGGTTATTAGAAGTTTTTTAATATTCGTCAGGTAAATTACAAAAAAAATTAAGGAATTCAAAATTAAACTACCTTCCTAATCTTCCTAACCTCCCTAACTTGCTGGTCCTGCAAGACCTGCACGACCTGCACGACCTGCAGTACCTTCCGGTCCTGCTAACCCCCCCAGGCTTCAGCCTGGGTTTACCCTGCATAAATTCTGAAGTGCCTCAAGGAAGGCTTCTCTTTTTCTTGTTGAAATTTCAATCTTTTCGTTGTTGGTCAAAACTACCAAATTGCTTTTTTTCTTGAATTCCTGTACATAATTTAGGTTCAGCAAATGTGAGCGGTGAACCCTGAAAAAATTTACGGGTAGCATTTTTTCAAACTCGGCCATGGTTTTCGATACCATTACTGTTTTGCCACAATTCAGGAAAAATTTAGTGTAGTTGATGTCGGCCTCGCAGCGAACAATTTCACGAATGGGTACATAATGAGTTGAATTGGTGGTTTGAAGGATGATTTTCTGTTCAGTTGGAGCTTGATTGCGATTAAACAAGAAGTTCTGCATCCGCTCGTTGAAATTTTTCTTGCCCAGCGATTCCAGCGCACGTTCTGAAGCTTCGCGGATATCGTCAGGGTCGACTGGTTTCAGTACAAAATCGATCGCGCTGTAACGAAATGCATCGATGGCATAATGCCCATAAGCGGTTACGAAGATGACCTCGAAATCGATTTTTCCCAATTCCGACAGGAGCTGAAAACTTAAGCCATCCTGAAGTTCTACATCACAAAAGGCCACATCAGGTTGTACTTCGGCAATTAGTTTTTTTGCCGCGACAATCGAAGGGGCTTCTCCTTTCAATTCGAAGTAAGGGGCTTCGGCTTTGATGATCCTGGCCAGGGTTTGGGCAAGTACAGGGTCGTCTTCAATGATGATGGCTTTGTACATTTCAATGGGTTTTAAACTGAATTTCTACCCGGGTGCCTTTGCCTCCCGTTTCCGAAAGGTCGGCAATTTTGATAGAACCCAACTTCCGGTTTTCTTTATTGTATAAGGATAGCCTTTCGCAAGTAAGCCTCATGGCATGCGATTTATGCTCTTTATGTTGTTGTTGTGTTGCCTTGATGCCTATTCCGTTGTCCTGAACCACGATGGTAATGGTAGTTCCGGTAAGGCTGTAGTTTATGTTGATCAGGCCATCTGTTTCGCCAGGGGCAAAGGCATGGTTCACTGCATTCTCGATGAACGGCTGGGCGAGCATGGGAGGTATCGATTCTTCATATAGTTCTTCATCAGTTTGAATTTCGAACCGGAAATGGTTCTTGCTCCTGAGTTGCTGAAGGGTGAGGTAATTGTTGATGGTTTCGATTTCTTCCTCGAAGGGGATTTTTTCATTGATCGAGCTGTCGAGGATGTTGCGCATCAGCTTGGCGAATTTCGATAGGTACAAGGCGGCATCGTTGGCTTTATTATCGTAGATATAGCTTTGAATGGTGCCCAGGGCATTGAAAATGAAGTGGGGGTTCATCTGCGATCGGAGCAGTTTCTGGTTCAGCTCGCTCAAACGATGACGGTTTCTGAGGCTTTTCTGCCTGATAACCAAAATACCGATGGCCACAAGCAACACCAATAACGATCCCAGCACAAGGGCAAACAGCATCCGTTGCCGGGCTTTCAAGGCCTCGATCTCTTTTTCGCTTGTTAATTGCACAATTTGCTGCTCTTTTTTCTCGGTTTGGTATTTGGTTTCGAGTTCGGCAAGGATTTTTTTATGCTCGGCACCGGTAAGCGAATCGGCAAGTGCCAGATGTTTTTCCAGATTGGCCAAGGCAGCCTGGTAATTGTCTGTTTCCCTGTAGCTTTGGTACAATCCTTTGTAGCTTTTGGCCATCTCGTTGCTGAGTTTTTTTTCCAAAGCCAGGTCGCGTGCTTTCTGATAGTGTTGTATGGCCAGCGGGTACTTTTTGAGCCGGTAATAAATGTCACCGATTGAGTAATGTACATTTACGATTCCATAAAAATCGTTGATCTCGGTTTTGATCTTCAGGGTCTCCTCCAACAACGAAAGGGCTGCGGGGTAATCGCCCTGAAGTTCTTTTACGTTGGCTAAGTTTGAAAGGCTGGCCGAAATGCCTTTTTTCCAGTTGATTTTTTTGCTGACTTCCAATACCTTGGTGAAGTAGGTTTCCGCTTTAGTTAATTCCCTGTGTTCGTCGGTGTAAAATCGTCCGGCTTCGTTGTACACGGCCGCCTGGAAAGTAGGGTTTACAGCCTTACCCTGATCAACCAGATCGACAGCCTTAAGCAGGTAAATCTCCCGGTTCACTGTATCGTTCACTGCTTTGAAAATAGCCGATATGTTTTTGTATGTTCCGGGCAGATAAGAATAAGCCTTGCTGTCTTCTTTCAGTTTGGCCGCTTTAAGTAACAGAGCCAAGGCCTTGGGGTAATCGGTAAGGCCGGTGGCGCCGTAAACTACGCTCAGGTTTTCGATCGAGTTGGCCCATTGCAGGGTGTCGCGTGTTTTCTTGGCAAGCTCAATGGCTTGTTCAAAACAGAGGGCTGCCGATTGGAAATCGCCCTTTTGCTGATGATTGTAGGCGCAATTGCTTAATCCCTTGATTTGATAAGCAGTGTCGCCGATTTCGATGGCCAGACGGTTGGTCTCCAATGCATAAAGTAATGAACTGTCGACTTTCCCGTCAATCCAAAGCTGAACCGATAATTGGTGGGTAAGTGAGCAGGCTTTTGATTTTTCTTTCGATGCAAGCGCTTTGCTTAATTCGATTTTTAATGTATCTACATTAATCTTGGCCAGTGATGAATAAAACGATGCCAACACAAGTAAATGCAAGAAGATCAGTTGTAGCGTTAGTCGTTTTAATTTCATACCAGTTGGTTTTTCCCCGAAAGATAATCATTTAATTGATTTGAGCAAATCTATAGGTAGGACACAGGATACAGGACACAGGACACAGGATACAGGATACAGGACACAGGATACAGGACACAGGATACAGGACACAGGATACAGGA
>CAZSIK010000052.1:18412-18619 GCA_964606515.1 uncultured Prolixibacteraceae bacterium | reverse complement strand
ATGAATACATCTTCGTCGGTTTCATCTGAAATCACGTAGGCGTGCCCTTTCTGGGTCATATCCACAGTGCCGATGATGTAGCCTGTTTTGGCCATCAAGGTGAATTTTCCCCGTTGTTTTTGCTCCAGGTATCCATCGTCGGTCAATTCCTGAAGACTTACATTAATCAGTTGTACGATGTTGGGATCTTTTATTCCAAGTTCAGTA
>CAZSIK010000052.1:2680-18402 GCA_964606515.1 uncultured Prolixibacteraceae bacterium | reverse complement strand
CTGTCTGTAATTCAATACTTTCTTCGGATCATCGTACCCTTTCTCGAGGATCATTTTTTTTAATTCTTTCTTGTTGAAATTTTGGGGGTTCTGGTTTTTGTTCTTCTTATTTTTAGCCATAGTTGTAATTTTCTTTGGGATTATTAATTGAAATTATTCGCTTCCCAATCTATACGGTAATATATTGTGGTAGCAATGAGGTTGTTGTATTGTCCGAAGTACCGGTTTCCGATGAAGAAGCGATGGGGTTTTGAAATTGAAAACATGCTGTACTGAAACCTTACATCGAGCGAAAGCCCTTGGGCCCAAGGTTGTTTGACCAATTGGGCGAAGTCGGTCCGGATTCCAAGAACGGTGCCAACTTCCCAGGGTTCAACTTCGGGATAAGCAACAAGGTCTATTTTACCATAATTATCGTAGGCATATCGGCCAAGAAGATAATTGAACGAAATGCCAGCGAAAGCCGAAACTGTTGAGGCATATTGATAGCCTAACAAAACAGGTAGGTCGATGTAGTTTAACTGATAGGAAAACTTGTAGGGATCGAGTTTGCTGGGCCTTTTATAGCTGCCTTTTTGGATGAACTTCAGTTCCATTCCTGCGAACATGTTATCGCCGAGATCAATTTGGACCCAGGTACCGGCTGTTCCGCCCAATTTGTTGTACCCACGGTAATAATCGCCTTCAAGCTGGCTTGCCGTGAAGCCGCCAAGCAAGCCCCCGTAAAACTTTTGGGCCGATACAGGCAGGAGGATCGCGAATAATAAAAGGGTAAATAATATTGTTCTCATGCTTTAGAATAGGGTTGAGGTGTAGGTGTCTCCAATAATTTTTCAGCAAGAATCCTTACCCCTTTTGATGCTTTTTCGCTGATAATGTTGATTTTCCGGTATACTTCCACCGGGTTGGGATCGATCAGGTACAGGGGGATGCCTGGGCGTGCATAATTAAGCAAGCCAGCGGCAGGGTAAACGTTTAGCGAAGTTCCGATCACGACCATCATATCGGCTTTTTCGACCAGGGGTATGGCCTGGGTAATGGCCGGGACTTCCTCTCCAAACCACACGATATGAGGTCGGAGCTGGCTGCCTTTATCACACAGGTCGCCCATTTTTACTTCCCAATGATCGAGGGTATAAATCAGATTAGGGTCAAGCGAACTTCTTACTTTTTTAAGTTCTCCATGTAAGTGCAATACATGGGTGCTCCCGGCTTGTTCGTGAAGGTCGTCGACATTTTGGGTGATGATTTGAACCTCGAAGTATTTTTCGAGTTCGGCCAAACCACGATGTCCCTCATTAGGCTTGGCATCGAACAGTTGTTTGCGCCGTTCGTTGTAAAAGCGGGTTACCAATTCAGGGTTCTTTTCCCAGGCTTGTGGTGTGGCAACCTGGCTCACATCGTGCTCTTCCCAAAGGCCCCCGTTGTCGCGGAAAGTGCGGATACCGCTTTCCTGGCTCATTCCTGCTCCGGTAAGTACAAGCAGTTTTTTCTTCATTGCTTATTCCATTTCGGGGTATAAATCGGGGATTATGGTTAGTTCGCTCATGGGGGGCCTAACATAGCCCATTGTATGTTTCCGGGGTTCAAGTTCAATTTTTGGGGGAACTTCGTTTTCATAAGTAATCAGCGTGAGCAGGTGGCTAATGCAGTTTAACCTGGCTTTGCGTTTGTCGTCGCTTTCAACTACATACCAAGGCGATTGTTTGGTGTCGGTAAATGAAAACATTTCGTCCTTAGCCTGTGAGTATTCAACCCATTTGTGCCTTGAAACGACATCCATATCGCTGAATTTCCAGCGTTTGGTAGGGTCTTCGATTCTTTCGGCAAACCTTTTTTCCTGCTCTTCCTCGCTAACAGAGAACCAATATTTGATTAAAATGATACCCGACCTGATTAACATTTTCTCGAACTCGGGGCACGAACGGAGAAATTCCCAGTATTGTTCGTTGGTGCAAAAGCCCATTACCTTTTCTACACCTGCGCGGTTATACCAGCTTCGGTCGAATAAAACCATCTCACCGGCAGCTGGCAGATATTGAACGTAGCGCTGGAAATACCACTGGCTTTTTTCTTTTTCGGTTGGAACCCCCAAGGCTACCACTTTGCAAATACGAGGGTTCAGGGCTTCTGCAATTCTTTTAATCATGCCTCCTTTGCCTGCGGCATCGCGCCCCTCGAAAATGACAACAACCTTCAATCCATTTTTTTTAATGGTGTTTTGAAGTTTGACCAGTTCAATATTCAGTCGCTCGAGTTCATTCTCGTAAAACTTTCGTTTCATCTTTATTCGTTTTTTAGTTCTATATTGTTATGGGCACCAGGATCAAACAGCTAATTTATTGGTCGATACCTATATTGATCGGAGCTCCAGTCGGGTATCATTTAATTAATATCCCCCGAATTTACAATAAATTTACTGGATATCCTTCCTTGTAGAAATAAAAAAAGCAGGTTACAAGAACCTGCTTTTTACAAATATTTGTTTTAGGATCTACCTATTGAACGATTTCTTTGAATTTAGGATCTTCGAAATATTTAGCAAATTCGAGATCGGTTTTGGCTGCAGCTTTCAATTCTGGTTTTTTTGCCACGGCGGCTTTCAGGCTTTCCATAACCAGGTTATCTTTAGCGGTACGGGCACCAACAACTGCTTTTAGGTAATTAGCCATTGGACAGGCTGCATCCACAGCTTCAAGTGTTTTTAGTGCACCATTGTTATCGCCGGCCAAAATCTTGGCTAGTGCAGCATTGGGCGAATTTGTATCGCCAAATTGTTGTACCGCCTTTGGATATTCTGCACGAAGTATGCTTACGATTCCCAGGTTGTTTTCAACTGCTTTCCCTAAGCCCGAGGCTGCAGAGAACAGTTCACGTGCCTTATTGGTTTCTCCGTTATACAAAGCGGTCAAGCCAAGGTTGTTTTGGATGATTGGGTTGCCTGGATTGAGTTTGTCGGCTTTTTCAAAATTGGGTGCAGCTTTCTCGAAATCGCTAAGTTTTACGTAAGCCATTCCTAAGTTGTTGTACCCCCTCCAGTCGTCACTAAATTGTTTGGTGAACGAATTGCTGAATTGAAGAAGCTTGTTGTTGTCTTCGGTAAGGGTCATGGCATGAATCAGTTCAGCCTGATTCAGGGTTTCGGGTTTATTGGCAGCTGCTTCGAGGATTTCTTCATCAGTTTTGCCGATCAGGTCGACAGAGGCGCTGAATTTAGCCCTGCGCAGTTCGGGAAGGATCTTGTCGGCTACAGCGGTGAAAGCTTGTGCCAAGTTGCGGATTTCCTGTTCGCGAACTTCAGGATCGGAATACATGGAAAGTACGCGGAGGATCAATTCTTTATCCTGAATGTTCGACGATTCCATCAATTTTTTGAATCCATCCCAGTCTTCAGCAGTGTATTTGGTTTTTGGAGCCACTTCAACACCTACTTTTTTAAGTTCTTCTGCAAGGAATTGGGTTGAGGAAGTTTCACGTTGTTTGGCCAATTTATCGTTGAAATCCTGTTTGCCATCGGGTGAAGCGTATGCTGAAACTTCAAGGGCTTTGAGTTCTTTGCGATCGTTTTGTTTGGCATCGATGGCATATTGGGTAAACTTTTGAACTTCTTCCACGTTAACGGCTTCTTTGCGTACAAACGAACTGTTGATCATGTACTTCAGTTCAGCCATCATCTCATCGGGTACCACTCTTTGGAATTTATCAGTAGCGGGGTTATACTTTCCAGTATTGTTTTTTTCCTTAACAATGCCGATAATGGGTTCTCCTGCTTTGTTAACCAATTCAGAGGTAGCAATTACACCTTGTCCGATGGTAATGGGATCGAAATCGAGCGAGGCCAATCCTTTGGAAGCAACAATCCTGATTTGCAGTTCCGACATTTTCATGGCTGCTTCGTAGGGAAGAGCTCCTTTGATCGAGAAATTACCGCCTGGTTTGTAAGGGATAACTGCATTGTTCAATTTAACTTTTTCACCCTGAAGTTTTACTTCCGGATAGGCTTTTTCGCCAGTTTCATATTTCAAAACCGGAGTAGCCACGATGGTGGCTTTCTTTGCGAAGTATTTTTCAGGAATTTTCCCTTCAATTGCAACTTGCACCTGACCTGCATGAACCTCTAATGGACTAGGGGTTGGAGTGATTTCAAGCAGGTTGGCCTTTTTCTTCATGGTTTTGATACTGGCGCATCCGTTGAATATCAAGCCTACAACAGCTAATGCCATTAATACTTTAAAGTTAAAATTTTTCATGATCGACATGGTATTTATGATTTATTAACTTAATTTCACTTCACCTACAAAAATAAGAATGTTTTTTATTTTTCAGTACGATTAATGCATAAAATTAGCTCAAATAATAATTCTTGTCGTTCCAATTTTATAGGCTTGTTTAAATATTGCTTCACATAATTTATTGAAATCGTTTGTGTTAGATAAGAAATCAACATCATTCGTATCGATTAAAAGTACCGGAAATTCATGCTGCTGTTGAAAATAACGAATATATCCGTCGGTAATCTTTTTTAAATATTCCTCTTTAATGTCTTTTTCGTAATTTCTTCCTCGTTTTAATATATTTTGTTTCAACAAGGGCGGGTCTTTGTGTAGATATACGTACAAATCGGGTTTTGGAAGACGGTCGTAAACAATGTCGAAAAATTTTCTGTAAAGGTTGTATTCTTCGTGACCCAGGGTAACTCCGGCAAAGATCAACGATTTCATGAAATAATAGTCGGAAACAATAAACTGTTTAAACAAGCTTTTGTTTTGAAGTTCTTTCCTGAGTTGAGCGTAGCGCTCGGCAAGAAATGACATTTCAAGCACAAAAGCATATTGTTCTTGATTTTTATAGAAGTCGGCCAGGAACGGGTTCTCGGCAAATTGTTCCAGAACTAACTGTGCGTTGTATCTTTCGGCTATTAATTTAGCCAGGGTGGTTTTTCCGGCACCTATGTTTCCCTCGATAACCAAAAAATCTGGTATGTGTTTTGGCTTGTCCAAGAAGTGTTTATTTGATTTTTATTCCGGTATGATAAAAAACGAACGAGAAGATATCGGTATATTCTTCAATAATTTTTGTGGTTGGTTTGCCCGCTCCATGTCCTGCTTTCACATCGATGCGTACCAGGGTGGGTAATTTCCCGGTATTGAGTTCCTGCATTCTCGAAATGTACTTGAAGGTATGAGCAGGAACAACCCGGTCGTCGTGATCGGCTGTGGTAGCGAGAATTGCCGGGTATGCTTTGGCTTCGATGTTGTGGTAGGGCGAGTAACTTAACAGGTAACGGAACATTTCCTCGTCATCGTCGGAACGGCCGTAGTCGGTTGCCCAAGCGTATCCGATGGTAAAAAGGTGGTAACGCAGCATATCAAGAACTCCTACAGCCGGAAGGGATACCTTGAACAAATCAGGCCTTTGATTGGTGACGGCCCCGATGAGCAAGCCCCCGTTTGAGCCTCCTCTGATGGTTAATTGTGTCGGCCTGGTGTATTTTTCAGCAATCAGGTATTCGGCTGCGGCAATGAAATCGTCGAATACGTTTTGTTTTTGTTTTAGAGTACCTGCAAGATGCCAGTCTTCACCATATTCGCCGCCACCCCTGGTGTTGGCTACCACATAAATACCTCCATTTTCGACATAAAAAAGATTGGGTACCGAAAAACCTGGGGTAAGGCTGATATTGAAACCTCCATACCCATATAAAAGCGCTGGATTCTTCCCGTTCATTTTCAATCCTTTTTTATGAACGATAAACATGGGTATCCGTGTGCCGTCCTTGCTTGTATAGAATTCTTGTTTTACAACGAAATCGTCGGGGTTGAATTTAAGTTCAGGTTGAAAGAAGAGCTCCGATTGTCCATTTTCAGTTTGATATCTGTAAATTGAACTTGGAGTATTGAACGAACTGAACGAGTAAAACGCTTCGGTTCCGTCGAAGGTCCCGCTGATGTTGCTTGCAGTGCAGATACCTGGAAGGTTCACCGTTCCCAGCTCTTGTCCGTTTGTTTGGTATATTTCAATGTTGCTGCAGGCATGTTCGATGTAATTCGCGAACAGCTTTCCCCCACAATAAGTACTTCCTTCAAGTATTTTTTCTTTTTGCGGGATTATTTCCTGCCAGAACTCTTTTTGCGGATTATTTAAATCGATGGTAATAAGCTTGTAGGTTGGAGCATTGTCGTTTGTAAGAACAAAAGCTTTTCCATCGACAACCTCCACCACGCTGTAATCGTACCTGAATCCTTCAGCAAGTTGCTGTACCGGGCCATTGGGTGTCTTTAGCGATTTTACATATAATCCGTTTCCTGTAGTTGATTCCGATTCATATAGAAAGAGCCATTCCCTTTTTGTATCGATACTGGTGCTGTACATCCTTTTTGGGTTTTCAGAATTGGCATAAATCAGTTTGTCTGAGTCTTGATCGGTGCCGTATTCATGAAAGTATACTTTTTGCCCCGTATTGGTTTTCGATAGTTTTTCTTCTTCTGAAGGTTTGTTGTAAGCGCTATAAAAGAATCCATTGTCAAAACAGCTTATTCCTGAAAATTTTACCCATTCAATATGGTCGGGGAGCAGGTTTCGACTTTCGATGTCCATGACAAAAATTTCATTCCAATCCGATCCTGATCGGGCAATTTTATAAACCAGGAATTTCCCGTCGGGCGAAACATCCATACCAGCAAAAGCGATGGTGCCATCTTCACTGAGCTTGTTCGGATCGAGCAATTCGACTGGTTCCGAGTTGGTATCGGGCATTAGGAAAAGTACCGATTGGTTTTGAAGCCCATTGTTTTTGAACACGAACCATCGGCCCGAAATATTGAATGGGGTTTGGGTTTTTGGGTAATCCCAAAGTTCGGTAAGCCTTGCTTTAATACTTTCTCTTCCGGGAAGTTTATCAAGATAGTTAAATGTTGTTTCGTTCTGTTTTTTAACCCAATTGGCTGTTTCTGGGGCGTTGTCGTCCTCGAGCCAACGATAGGGGTCGCTTACTGAAGATCCGAAGTAGTTGTCGGAAACATCATTTTTTTTTGTTTCGGGATACCGAATGATATTTTCTGAACAGTTGGTAAGCATAACAGGGAGTAGAATAAATAGTATTCGCTTCATTTTGATTTTTTTTTGTCGTGTTGTACAAAAATACAATCTTTAACTTAGGGCGAAGCACGAAAAGGTGAAAAAAAGGGGGAACCAGATGGCCCCCCTTATTATTTACTATGTTCAATTTTCTATTAGTGGCGTTGGTTGCGGTCGCCCCGTTGGTCGTTTCGCCCACGGTCGTCGCGACGGCCATAGCCTCCTCCCCGGTCGTCTCTTGGGCCACGGCGGTCATCGCGTCCCCCCCGGTCGCCCGAATTGCGGTATCCTTCTTCCCTTTTGGGAGGTTCCACATAACCTTCAGGTTTTGGGAGCAACACCCTTCTCGAGAGTTTCAGTTTGCCGGTTTTATCTTCAACGGCAATCAGTTTTACCTCGACGATATCGCCTTCTTTCATTACTTCTTCAACGGTTTCGTGCCTTTCCCAATCGAGTTCGGAGATGTGTAACAAGCCGTCTTTTCCAGGAAGTATCTCGATGAAGGCTCCGAAAGCGAGGATCGATTTTACTTTCCCGGTATAGATTTCACCTACTTCAGGAACGGCAACGATCATTCTTACCCTGTCGAGGGCAGCCTTAATGTTTTCGATTCCGGTTCCGGCAATCTGTACATAACCTTTATCTTCGATTTCTTCAATAGTGATAACGGTTTTGGTATCTTCCTGAATTTTTTGAATGATCTTTCCTCCAGGGCCAATTACAGCACCGATGAACTCCTTAGGAATGATAATGGTTTCGAGACGAGGTACAGTATCTTTGTAGTCGGTGCGGGGCTCGGGAATCACTTCAAGAATTTTACCGAGAATGTGCAACCTTCCGGCTTTTGCCTGTTCGAGTGCTTTGGTAAGAACTTCATAAGAAAGCCCGTCGACTTTGATGTCCATTTGGGTTGCGGTGATGCCATCGGCAGTTCCGGTTACTTTAAAGTCCATATCGCCAAGGTGGTCTTCATCTCCCAGAATATCGGAGAGTACGGCAAACTTTCCCTGCTTATCAGTAATCAATCCCATGGCGATACCTGAAACCGGTTTTTTAATTTTAACGCCGGTGTCCATCAAAGCCATTGTTCCGGCACATACAGTGGCCATCGAGGAAGATCCGTTCGATTCGAGAATGTCGGAAACGAGACGGGTGATGTAAGGGAAGTCGTCGGGGAACATTCGTTTCAGTGCCCGGTGGGCAAGGTTTCCATGCCCGATTTCGCGACGGCTGAGGCCACGGGGTACTTTAGCTTCACCAGTGCTGAAAGAAGGAAAGTTATAGTGGAGCAGGAATTTTTCTTTCCCGGTAATGGTTACCCCATCGATGATTTTTTCATCAAGTTTGGTACCCAGGGTACACGAGGTAAGCGATTGGGTTTCGCCACGGGTAAAAATGGCCGAGCCATGAGAACCCGGAAGGTAATCGACTTCACCCCAGATGGGCCTGATTTCGTCGGTTTTCCTGCCATCAAGGCGGATCCCTTCATCGAGTACCATACGGCGCATGGCTTCCTTCTCTACATCGTGATAATATTTTTTGATCAGTTTGACATGCTGGTCCAGGTTAATTTCGCTGTTCTCGGCATTATCGGCTTTGTATTGCTCGATGTATTCATCGCAGATGGCTTTGAAATCGGCGGTGCGTTGGTGCTTGTCGTCGAGCCTTTTACAAGCCTGAACGTAGCATTTTGGGTATAAATCGGTCTTTACCTTTTCACGAATAGCTTCGTCGTTAATCTCGTGGCAATAAACCCTCTTAGTTTTCCCGACTTCAATAGCGAGTTCTTCCTGAATTTTACATTGAACCTTAATGGCATCGTGGGCAAATTGAATGGCCTGGAGCATTTCTGCTTCCGAAACTTCTTTCATTTCGCCTTCCACCATCATGATGTTATCGTAGGTTGCACCTACCATAATGTCGATATCGGCTTTTTCCAATTGGGCATAGGTAGGATTGATTACGAATTTTCCATCAATCCTGGCAACACGTACTTCTGAGATATGGGCTTCAAAAGGAATGTCGCTCACGGCTATGGCGGCCGAAGCGGCCAAACCGGCCAACGAGTCGGCCATGGTGTCGAGGTCGGACGAGATCAAGGAGATCATCACCACGGTTTCGGCATGATAGTCGCTTGGGAACAAAGGGCGTAAAGCGCGGTCGACTAAGCGGGCAATCAAGATTTCCTCGTCGGAAGGGCGGCCTTCGCGTTTAAGAAATCCACCTGGGAAACGGCCTGCGGCAGAGAATTTTTCCCTGTAATCGACCGAAAGGGGCATGAAATCGACATCTTCGTTGGCATCAAGGGCTGAAACCACCGTTGCAAGCAGCATGGTGCCCCCCATTTTTACTACCACCGAACCATCGGCCTGCTTGGCTAACTTACCTGTTTCGATGGTGATGGACCTTCCATCACCCAGGTCAATAACTTTTTCTATTATTTTCATCATATTTAAAACTGCTGGTTTTACTATATAAAATGCTTTGGACGGGGTAATAAAATGTAAAAAAAGGCAATTGAAGCAATTGCCTTTTTTTATCATGCTATTTACGGAGATTCAACTCTTTGATGATGGAACGATAGCGTTCAATGTCGCGATCTTTCAGGTAATCGAGCAAACGGCGACGTTTACCAACCAAGGTAAGAAGGGCCCTTTGGGTACCAAAATCTTTCTTGTTCTTTTTCAGATGCTCGGTAAGGTGGGCAATACGGAAACTGAACATGGCAATCTGCCCTTCGGCGCTACCGGTGTTGTTTTCATTTTTACCATACTTGGCAAAAAACTCTTTCTTTTTTTCTGAATCTAAATACATAAAAATCTTAATTTTAATAAGTTAAACCATTCGATCACCCCACTGTTGCATTCGTACCCGATAACAACCCCGGGGCATTACTAGTTTGACTTCTAGCCAAATTTGCGCAAAAGTAATTAATTTTCTGAAAATGGTTCTAATTAGGCTTAAGTTTTCTGCCTAATGATTACTTTATGTCCCAACTGGCAATGCAGGCAACGTTTCTGATCGCAGAAAACTGTTTTTAACTGGATCAGGGCTTGCGAATCAAATGCTGTTTGACAGGTTACTCCCAGTTCTTTCCAACGTGCGATGATGTGATTTTCCTCGGCAGGGAGCGATTCGAGTAATTCAATGGCTTTCATTTTTTGGGTGTTGTTTCCAGTGAAATCGCCGTAAATAAACAAGAATGGGGCTACTGCATTGGTTAACACGTTATGGCAGGCAATATCCCCAAGGTGCTTTTCCGATTTCTTCGAGGGAGTATTGAATTTGAAATGGGTGTCCCAATACGACGATGCTGTAAGATTAAAGAATCGTTTCAACTCATCGGCTTGGTTCGATTCAATAATTTTGGAAAGAAGTGAGTCGGTTTGATGAATTAGACGGGCAAATTGAGCCAGCCTAAGGGTGGGGAAGTTAGCCGGACGCAACCTCAGAAACTTCCATAAATGCGATTCAATTCCCCGCAAATGATATTTTTTTGCATGGAATCCATATTCTTCCCTTAATCGAAGAAAGTAGTCGTCGCCCAGCAACTGGTCGTTCAGCATGCCCGATTGTCCAAAGAGGATGGCTTCAAGGGTGAAAAGGTTTTCATGGTGTTTGTTCAGGATTTTTAAAGGGGTAGCCCTGGCCAGTAACTCAAAGGGGAGCGCATTGGTTTTAAATCCAAAACTACGGGCAAGAAACCTGTAAAATGCTTCATTCCAATCGTTTTTGGTCTCTTTGAGCACTTGGTACACGATCTTGGTTTTTGCCTGCATCCGGTCGATCACCGAACTGTTGAGGGTTGCTGCCAAATATACCGGATCGATTTGGGAAAGATAGCACGAGCAAGCAGGCCAACCAGGCGCTTTAACCAGTTCACTGTAATTGTCCCATGCCATTTGGTCGATTTCAGGGATCAACACGGGAAGTAGCTCACCATTTTGAAGTGCTGGTGGAGCATCATCCTCGGAAACCACATGGAGGATCACGTTGTTGTAAGCACAATCGGTTTGATGGCCATGCCGGTTCCAGTCGGAACTTTTTACGTGGATTTCCACATTCCCGGCCCATAAGGTGTCGCCAATTTTTATCGATGCATTGAAAAAATCGGGCCCTGCATCGCTGTTGATGCTGCCTGGATGAATAATTTGAAGGGGTTCTCGCTGGGTTGTACTTAAACCTTCTTTTCGAAAAAGGCCATGTTTCCAAACATACTGTAGAAATTCTTCAGTCATGATGCAATAGTTTAATGGGTTGATAACGATGGTAACACAGAATTTTTACAAATTTAAAAAAATCCTGTTTACCCTTGATGTTCAGGATACAAAATCTTAGTAAACCACCAGTTTGAAACAGCCTGCTTGTTGGTTTGCTTTAATTTTTACCAGATAGGTGCCTCGAGATAGAGGGCCTGGTGAAAATGAATTTTGGAAGGGGGAAAGCACCAGGCCCTGCATTTTATTTCCTGCCGTGTTGAAAATTTCAACGGTTTTCGCCGATTGTCCTGATGATACCACTGAAATTTGATTTCCCAGTTTATCGTATTTTACCATCAGTTTATTATTGCTTCCATGGATGGGGTTTGAATTGACAATATCGGCGCGTGCAAGCAACCACATCTCCTTGTTGAATGAGATGGAATCAGGTCGGTACCCCAGGTCCAGGTCAAAAACTTGTTGATTGTAAAGGTGGGTGAACCAAAGGGTTTCTTCCTTGTTGGAATGATGGAAGGTGATCGGTATTTTTAGCTTAAAAAAATGTCCGTCACCCATCGACGACGACTGTCCCACCTTAATGACAGCCCCCTTGTTATGGCCTGCCCATTCGATATAATATATTGGGTATCCTTCTCCATAGAGCCAATCATTAAAGAATTGGCTAAGCGAGGTGTCGGCTGTACTTTCCATTATTCTTATAAAATCGGATGAAGAGGCGAAGTTATTGGCCAATTGCTTATCGTTAAGGTAATTCCGAAGACCCGAGAAAAACAGAGTGTCGCCCAGTTGGCTGCGCAGGATGTGGAGCAAATAGGCCCCTTTTCTGTATGAAAGCCGGCTGTTGAAAATCCTTGAAATATCGTTGGGATTCTCGATGTAAACCGAACCGCCGGGTGCCGACATGATCTGTTCTGAATTCAATTGTCGCCATCGGGTCCACCAATCGGTTTCCAGATATTGGTAGGTAAGCCCGGTAAGGTAGGTTGCGAAACCTTCATTCAACCATATGTCGTTCCAGGTGCTGCAGGTGATATAATTCCCGAACCATTGATGGGCCAGTTCATGAGCAATCAGGTCGAAATTGAAACTGCCCATGAAACTCATGGTTTGATGTTCCATGCCCCCGGGCCAATTGAATTGGGCATGGCCGTATTTTTCATCCTTGAAGGGATAATCGATTAGTAAATCGCTGTAAAAGCGAATGATTTTGGCAGTTTTTGCTACTTCAACCCGCACTTTTTCAAGGTTTTGGGGATAAATATAATTCAATATTTCAACTACGGTGTTATCGGATAAGGTAACTGTGTCGCTGAATTCAACAAAGTTTGAAACCACAATGGCCACAAGGTACGTGGCAATGGGATGCCGATGTTTCCAATGATTGATCCTCTCTCCTGTGAGGGTATCGTTTCTGATCAATAAGCCGTTTGATGCAGTACGGTAGTTAAGTGGAGTGCTTACAATAATGTCGATCGAATCGATTTTGTCCGACAGGCTTTGCTTGCATGGCCACCATTCCTTGGCGCCCCAAGGCTCGGAGAGGGTATACACCACAGGACCTGTAGCGTGTTGGTCCGATACAAAAGCTTCATCGCCATTTCGGATCGGCTGCCCGTGATAAAAGACTGAAAACGATAGTTCTTGACCCATCCCCAGCGCTTCTGGTAAAGATATCGTAATGAAATGGTTGAAATGACTAAATTCCAGTTTTCCTTTTTCATATACGATCGAGTCGACAAGCAAAGAATCGTTGAGGTCGAGGATGATTTCTGAAAGGCTTTCTGTTTTTGAAATGCAGGCAAAAAACACTTCACCTTCGATATATTGCTTCGAAGGGTCGATTGTTAAGTGGAGTCGGCTGTAGCTTAAGTCCCATAAATTGTAATTGAAAGGTTGTGCAGTTGCTTGTTTTTCAATTGGCAGTGTTTCTGGTGGTACATCAAAATATTGATCCTTGAAAAAGGTTTCGCGATTGTACTGCCCTGAAGCAAAAAGGCTTGTAACAAACAATATGGTTATTGTGCAGAAAATGTGCTTCATATAGTTAATCGTCCCCTGGTTAATATTTTGATATGAATCGAACCGAAATTTTTTTCAATGTTAAAAGTTTTTTTTTAAAATGATGAACAAAAAAAGATAAATTTATCTTTCTTTGCATTATGATGATTGCTTCAATTGATATGATGACCTGTTGTTGTTGCCTCACAAAAAGGGAACCGTGAAGGTTATGCAATCGTCCTAAGTTGAAATTTAGGAATATACATAATAAGCCTTCCGGTTCCGGGGGGCTTTTTTTATTGGAAAAAGGACAATAACAAATAAATAGAACGATTATGAAATTGGAACACATTTTATTGGCCATCGGCCAAACCCCACATTTAAAGATGAACCGGCTATTTCCGGGGGACCATACTGTTTACGTTAAGCTTGAACGTACCAATCCGGGGGGAAGTATCAAAGACAGAATCGCTTTGTCGATGGTTGCGGATGCAGAAGAAAGAGGTATTTTAACTTCGGGCAGTGTCATCATTGAACCCACTTCGGGGAATACAGGAATAGGTTTAGCCATGGTGGCAGCAGTGAAGGGCTATCGCTTGATCCTGACCATGCCCGAATCGATGTCGGTTGAACGTCGGCGCATATTAACGGCTTACGGAGCCGAACTGGTTCTTACCCCCCGTGAACTGGGCATGAAAGGGGCTATTGCAAAAGCAGGTGAACTGGCTGCTGAAATAAAAGGAAGCTGGATCCCGATGCAGTTCGAAAATGAAGCCAATATTAAAGCCCATGTACAGTACACAGCTCAGGAAATAATTGCTGATTTTCCCGGGGGGATCGATTACCTGATTACAGGGGTAGGGACCGGAGGCCATATCAGTGGGATTTCACAAGTATTGAAAGAAAAATTCCCTAACCTGAAAGTGTTTGCAGTTGAACCAGCTGCTTCACCCGTAATTAGCGGAGGTGCACCCGGGCCTCACCCGATACAAGGAATTGGAGCAGGATTTATCCCCAAAAACCTTCTTACCCACTTGCTCGACGGGACAATCCAAATTGAAAGGGAAGAAGCTTTTGAATATGTACGAAGGGCGGCCCGTGAAGAAGGTTTGCTTTGCGGTATTTCAACCGGAGCTTCGTTGGCCGCTGTGGCCAAAAAACTGCCTGAAATTCAAAAAGGTTCAACCATACTTACTTTCAACTACGATACCGGAGAACGGTACCTGTCGGTGGAAGGGTTGTTTTGATTAGTGATTAGTGATTAACGATTAATGATTAACGATTGAATACGGAGGGGGCTGTTATATTGTTTGATGGGAACTGCCTGTTGTGCAATTATTCGGTAAAACGGATAGTACGGTACGACAGGCAGGGCTACTTCCGACTGGGAACTCTTCAGTCGGAAGCGGGTATGCGACTGCTTTCGGGGTACATTGCCCAAAAGATACCCGATTCGGTTGTATTGATTGAAAACAACCGGATATTCACCGAATCGGAGGCGGCTTTGCGTATCGTAAGAAAGCTATCCTGTTTGTGGCTGCTGTATTGGTTTTTCATCGTATGGCCACCCGGTATCCGTAACCGGTTTTACCGGTGGATAGCCAGTAACCGGTACCAATGGTTTGGAAAAACAGATTACTGTACATTGCCTGACGAGAAAACAAAAGAAAGATTTATTATATAGAAGTTGTTGTTAATCAACAATGTGCTTAATTGTTTCGATCCTGTTTTTGCTAGTCAGTGTGACTAAATAAACTCCCCTCGATAGCATCAGGTTGTTGATCACACTCCGGTAATCCTGGCCTTCAAGCTTATGGCTGAAGATTTTTTTACCTGAAATTTCATAAATGTTCATTTGGGAAAAAGAAGAAAAGCTCTTTTGCTCCTGTGTTTTATCTGAAGGATCAATTATTATTCTTGAAATTACGATAGAATTTACCACCCAGTTCGCATCGGTACCCCCTCCGTCGGAAAAAGCAAATTCCAATATGCCATTGTTAGCCTCGGCAATAAACTTATTTTCAACAAAACTTCCTGTTGCAACGCTTACCGAAGGAAGCATCAGGGAATCGTTGACTTCAACCTTCATGTTGTCGTGTGCATATTGCAAATCACCTTGCTGTATTATAATATGATAGGTTCCCGGAAGAACAACTACTTTAAAAACAGTACGTTGCGACGACATGTTGAAATCCCTGAGCTCGTCGCTGGCGGCGGCGCCGCGGTCGCGCGCGAGCACGGTCGTCATCCATCCATAAGAGTCGGAAAACAGTGTTGATTCGCTTATCCGAATGGCTCCTGTTGCAAGTGGCGAGGCAGCGGTTCCAAAATCAAACAGGGCCTGGCTGATATAACTGGGTTCTTCGACCCTGACTTCGCAAATGGCTTTTGCACCGTTGGCCGCTGTAGCCGTAATGAAGGCCGAAC
>CAZSIK010000052.1:0-2670 GCA_964606515.1 uncultured Prolixibacteraceae bacterium | reverse complement strand
TACCTGCACGATGGATTCATCCGATGAATTCCAGGTTAGGCTTTTGTCGCGGGTTAAAAAAGGGTAGAACTGTACATTGATTTTTTTGCTTCCCCCTTTCTTTATTTCGATACGACGGGTATTGAAGGCAATGCTGTCGATACGGCTTGTTGTTGAGTCGGCATAGTACACAATCGCTGTATTGTAGTTGGTGTAGTGGATGTACGATCCCCTCATCCAAAGCAGATCGAAATACCCTTTTTTGTGGTTGCGGGGAACAATAGGCCTCACATTGACCAGGTTTGAAGGGGTATTCCAGGTTATGGCTGTCGAGTCCCAACTAAGGCCCTGGTCGGGTGTGGTAAAGCGGAAAATTTCAAAACTGTTTTTCACCTGTTTTGAAAGATACACTATTGAGGGATTGTTGTAATCCATGATAATTCCCCCTGAATAGTTTGGCTCTGATTCTGAACCTCCTGCAATGGTTTGGGGGAACCATTTTCCCCCATTGGTGATTTCTTTGCTGATCCATTGGCTACCGGTCCAACGGGCATAATGGTAGCGGTGATCGGTGTCGGAAGGGAAGGAAGCAAACACCATAACCGGCTTGTTCTCCTCGTCGACAGTGATGGCCCATATCCATCCTTTTCCCTTGCTGGCATCGTATACTGTTTCGGCTTCATTTTTATCGACATTTAACGCAGAAGAAGTTCCGGTGAATTCCTTGATAAAGGTGCCGTCGGCCTTATAGAATTTCCCATCTTTAAAACAAGCGTAATGTATTTTGTTGTTGGCCACATCGCGTGGATGGCCCGTGGTGAAGGCACAATGAATGGCCCCGGTTTTATCCTGACAAAAACGGGTATAAGGCCGTGCTCCGCCACCTGCAATGAATTGCTGTGGGGCGCTAAAAGTAAGCCCGTTGTCGTTCGATACGATCAGGGTGGGATGCCAGTTCAACCCCCGGTACATTACGTAAATCTGATTTCCGACCTGAAATGGGTAGGGGTAGGTTACATTCTCACCATACTGGTAATCCTCACCCCACGAACTGATGTCTTCTGGGTTTTTCGAGATAAACCGATGCCCGGGAGCGGTGGTGTGTTTCGAAAAGAAAACGATGAGGTGGCCATCGTTTCGGATGAAGATGGCCGGGTTATCGTGGTCGTCTACTTCGAGCTTGGGGAAAAGCACGGTTTCTTTATATTCGCCATTGGCATGATTGTATGAAGCGATGAGGATATCGCCCGAACGGTTAACCCACGAGAAATACGTTTGTTCGCGGATGCCCTTATGGTACACTGCCCGAGGGTCGTTGAACCAGCACCAGGCCCCGTCGGGGTTCAAGGTGTCGGGCTGAATTGGTTTTAAGAATTCATCTGGAAAACTGCAAGTTACAGGAATAGTAAGGATGTCGTTTCCTTGGCTTATCGTAATATTGCCGTTTACATTCAATGAATCGGGGGAAAAAACCTGTACCTGGCCTCCTGAAAAGGGCAGTGTTTGTGTTGAAAGCCCAATGCTCCCGGTTGTACTGAGGGTAATGGGCTGCGTGGATCCGTTGGGAAAGATGCTGATGGTTTTTTCACTAACGTAGTAATTCAGCATGACCGATGCCGGCGAGCATTCAAGTACCGCGGGAACTTCTTTGATCGAAAGCTCGCCAATTCCGCACAAAACAGCAAGGTTGTTGGCTTTGATACTGAGGTAATATGTTCCGGCGCTGCTTGAGAAGAAACTCATTTCGCCTTCGAGGAGCAGGTTTTTAGTTGATGAACAAGGAAATTCCTTTGAAACAAGCAGGTTGTTGCCTGTTTTGTCGGGGCCTATCCCTGCACTCAGAGTAGGTACCGAGGCATTGTTCCACCATTCATATATCCAGGTAAACTGATATTTCTTGTTGGCTTCGAGTGAAACCGGAAAGCTATAAACCGAATTCAGTGAGGTAGAACCTGCTCCATCCCAGCGTACCATCAGCAAACGGCCCGAATAAGCTGAACCTTTGAGGTAATGTACCGGGTTGGAGTTGGATTTTGCATCAAACCAACGTACCCCGCTAGTTGAATTGGCATAGTTGAAGCTTCCTACTGTAACGGCCCAGCCATAATTGTTGGGGAAAGAAGTGCTGTTGTTGGTATCGCCTTTGCCATCCCAGTCGCCAATCAGGTTGGTTTGTGCTTTTGCCATAATCCCTGCGATTGACAGGAGAACAAGAGATAGAATAATTCTTTTTATCATCGTTATTTCAGGTTTAGTTACAGGTGCAAAAGTAGGGAAAGAAGAAGTTTTACCCTGTTTCAAAAATGAAAGAAACTAATACGAATTCAACTTAATTCCAACTTTAAATTATTTGTGCTAAAAAATCTAGTATTCGATCGGCTTCATTTGTTTTTTTCCTTTTTTACCGATCGAATAATTTCAAAAAGGTCGGCATGGAAGAACTGTTCCCTCTTGCCATGATAATAAGTATTGTAGGTTCTTTCTTTTGGTGAGGGTGGATTGGGAAGATCTTGCCGGAATTGTTTTAACATCACTTCCATGTTTCGGTTGAGGTACTCCTGTTCATTTGCTTTATATTTTGCCTCAACCTGCTCTATTTCATTTATTTCGATTTGAAGGAAAAACTGGTTTTGACTAGCTGGGAACGGGTTGGAATGGATCACTTCCTGTTTGAAGACAATATGGTTGATT
>CAZSIK010000051.1:15788-18695 GCA_964606515.1 uncultured Prolixibacteraceae bacterium | reverse complement strand
GTTACCGACAATGGAATTAATTTCGACGAGATGCTGTTGCGTGTATATAGTGGTTCTACGATGGCATTTGATGGCAATTACGATGCTTCAAAATTTAAGGCTTTGAATAGCAAATTGCCGTTGTTGTATTCTGTTTTCAATGGCGATGAGTATTCGATTAATTCAATTCCAGAGATTACAGAATCGACAGTTATTCCGTTGGAAGTTTTGATCAAGACTGCAGGTCGGCACACCCTGGCGCTAACCGAACTTACAGGCTACAACGAGGCATTGCCCATTGTGCTGTTCAACGAGGCGGGCCAACAACTGGCCAACCTGCAAACAACCGATTACACCTTCACAGCCCAAGCGGGCGAAGTTGTAAAAGTGAAACTGGCGTTCAGCAATGCACTGACCAGAGTGGAACAGCTTTCAAATTCCTTCCTGCGCGTAGCTGTCGATGGGAATAACCTGAACCTTTCGGGCCTGGGAAATGGCAAATCCACGGTGAAGTTGTTCAACACGGGAGGGCAGTTGCTGCAAAACCATCAAAACCATGGCGATGCCTTGCAAATACCCAACCTGAACCGGGGCGTGTATTTGCTAAACGTGAAAGATTCGTACGGGATACAGAAAGTCCAAAAAGTGGTAATTAAATAATGAAGGAGGTTGTTATGAAAAAGATACAAGTTTATAAATACCTGATCGCAACAGTTGTTATAGTACTTATACAAAGCTTGGCCTTGGCCCAGCCTTTGCCGCCAGAATCTCCCGGTGGAAATCCCATGCCTGTTGGTGGCATCATTACATTGCTGCTGGCCTCGGCAACGATATTGGGAGTCAGGCAATTGAAAAAGAAAAAGTAAGCCCTTGCCTTAAAAAAAAGCGCTGCCGGATACTGTTCCCGCAGCGCTTTTTGTAGAAAAGTGCCTAAGTGCTTAGGTGCCTAAGTGTTTAATTACCTAAGTTTTATGTTGTCCTGCCCGTCCTCCAAGTCCTGCCCAACCAGAACCAGCCCAACCTGCCAACGCTAAAATTTAGTAAAAAACCTCAAAATTCTCTCTCCCTGGTTCCCGGCAGAACCCCTGCTGACTATTGTTTAATAAGCCTCACCGAATCGGCACCTTCAACTTTTAACATATAAACCCCTTTCAGAAAGTTACCCAGGTCAATATCGAGCTGGTTTTGCTCAGTAAAATTGGAGTACACCTTTTTCCCTGAAGCATTGTAAACCGAAACTTCGCCCAGCTTTTTTTTCGACTGCACATGCACCACCCGGTTGACAACGGTTGGGAAAACTTTGATTTCGCCGGGCATCCTGTTTTCTTGTACCGATACCCCTTGGGGATAGGTCCTGAGGTTGGGCATCTCGTCGAGGGTAAGTACGTAGCTGTGGTTTAATGTTTTCTTCCAGTGGTCGAGGGGATTGTGTTCGCTTTTTCTCACAAAATCGCCATACCATGGCATGAAGTACGACCAGGGGGCCCCGTCTTTTTCGAGGTTGTCGGGGTCGGGAAACGAGCCGCACTCGCTGATGGTGAGGAGTTTATTGCCTTTATACAGGTTGTTCATCTGGTTGAATTCGAGGAACTGGGACCCAAAATCGCCTTGCCGGTAAATGTCGCGCCCCACAATGTCGATGTACTCATCGCCAGGGTACCAGGCTTCGTCGCCAGGCTCGCGGGTCCAAACCCAGATCAGGTTCCTGAGGCCGTGGTGCTCTACCATACGTTTCCACATCAACTGGTACAATTTTTTGCAAGGGGCAGCTCCTTTAGCCCCCCACCAGAACCAACCTCCCGCGGCTTCGTGTAAAGGCCGCCAGATAACGGCCACACTGTCAGACTGCAACTTCAGCAATAATCCCGCGATGTAATCAATATCCTTGATCATGGCTTTGTATTCAGTCGAGGTGCTGTCGTTTATCTTCGAAATGTCGAAGCTGGTTTTTGAGGTGTAGAATTCCTCGGTTTTCCGCGAAGGGTCGCGCCAGTGCCAGCAAAGTGCCGGAATCCCGTTCCTGTTGTAATAATTTCGCGCATCGTTCATCGGGGTGTTCTCGTTGTACCACGAGTAATTGCGACCACAATGCATGAAATCGATCCCAACCAGTGCGGGTTCTTTTCCTGTATTGGTTTTCAGCCAGTTTACCTCGTCCATGCTGTTCAGGGTCATCACACCCGAGATGATTTTTTTGCTGTACTGGTCGAGAAGAAATTGGTAGAGCTTTTGGGCTTGTGGGGTGGGGTTGGGCGTAACCAATTCCTTCGAGGGATTGATGTCGGCCACATCAGCCTTGGTCAGCTCAAAGTAATCGATGTTGATCCAGCCCCACGATTTGACAACCTCAAGGGTATGGATGCCTTTGCTTAGCCTCAGGTTCGAAACCAGTTGTTTTTTAATGAAATTGTTGTTTTGAGCAAAACTGAAATCCATTGAAGCCCCATCGATTTTAAAGGTGTTGGTTTTAAATCCGTTGGGCGCTGCTGCCGATATAGAGATGGCATAATAACCGGTGCTCCCAAGTTCGATTTCCAATTTCAGGTTGCCATCCTTCATGGCCACGTAAGCCCCTCCCGATGCGGCTGTGCTTTTTTCCACAACGGCACCCGGTGTAAGTACTGCATTTTCGGCTTCAAATATTTGTGCCGTTAAGGATTGAACCCAAATACTAAGAGTCAGTAAAGCGATGTACTTCACGTAATTTGAAATCTTCATTAATATTGAATTTGGTTATTCTATTGAATATCCCTCAAAAACAGGGTTTGTTCGTTATTTTCAAATTCAGCAAAATCAACTGCGCTAACCTGTCCCGGGAAAGGGGCATAATAATGGTCGGGTTTGTCGTGGGCATTTCTCCAGAACAGAAGGTACGACAAGGGGTATTTGCTTACCGCGGGCCAAAGGGTACTTGTCCACCAAGTCGAA
>CAZSIK010000051.1:0-15778 GCA_964606515.1 uncultured Prolixibacteraceae bacterium | reverse complement strand
AAAACCGGTTTCGGCAAGGATGGCAATTTTACCGCGTTCCTGCGAGAGTGCTACAATGATTTCAGAACCTTTCATGAGGGCCGAGCGGTACCGCTCCTGATCGTTGTTTTTTCCCTGGTAACAATCGAAACCTAGAAAATCGACTTTATCGTCGCCCGGATAGCGTTCAAGGTAGGCTTCTTCCGATTCAAAACCACTGGCAGGTGAATAGGCATACAGGATGTTGTTCAGCCCCTTCGACCGGAAAAAATCAACACTGATCTCCCATAACTGAAGATACTCTTCAATAGTGCATAATTTTTGGCCCCACCAGAACCAACTTCCGGTATGTTCGTGGTACGGGCGAAAAATAAAGGGTATTGGTTTTCCCTTTTCATCGGTAAGCGACAAGAAAAAGTCGGACAACTTTTCAAGCATACTCATATATACATCGTGTTTCTCGCCGTCCGGAAGAATACTTTTCACCACCTGGTCGGTCGAAACGTCCCAGGCATTGCCCCCGGTAAGCGGGTTGTTGCCGTGCCAGCTGATGGTGTTAATCCCTCCTTGTGCATGGGCCCATTGTATGCCCCTGCGAATTTCGTCGAACGAAACCGAATCGAGGCTGGCTGCATGGCCCAGTTCAAGGTCACCCAGTTCCCAGCCGAAAACAGCCGGAAAATCGCCGCAAACCTGCTTGATGTCCGATACCCCTTCGCTTTTCCATGAATGTCCGTACACAATATCATCTTGATGTCCAATCATGATTCCTTTGCCTGTGAGCTGTTGCATTTTCGAGTACAAGGTTTTGGCTTCGATCGTGGCATCCTGGTTGGCAGGACCCGCTCTCTCTCCCTTTTGAGTGCACGATTGAGAAACGAGCGCAATCATGATCAGGCCTATGGGCATGAATCTTCTCATGGTTAAACGGGTTATTTCATCGGTTTTAAAATCATCATCAGTACATCGTGTGAAGGAACTTCGGCTTTCAACGATTTTTTCGTGGTGCCAAGCACTTTTTTTGTCCAGACATCCCTGATTTGGTAAACCTGTTGGATTCCGTCGAAGGTGCGTTTGGCAAAAGTATCTTCCACGATGTTTATGGACCAATCGAAATCGATGGTTTTCTTCTCTGCCGAGCGGTTGAGGAAACAGAGCGCCCATTCACCGTTGCTGAGTGGTTTCAACCAGGTTTCGAGACCCTCTTCCGATTTGTACTTCAGTGCTTGTATTCCCAGCGGATCTTGGTTGATGGCAATTACTTCCTGATTGGTTAATATTTCAACGGTCTCTTTCGACATGCTCCTTAAATCATTTCCTGCAATCAGCGGTGCGGTCAACATGGCCCACATCGAGAAGTGGGCGCGGTTTTCGTTCACGCTCAAGCCGCCGTTTCCTACTTCCATCATGTCGGGGTCGTTCCAGTGGCCTGGACCTGCATACTCGCGCAAGCCATCCTGAAGATCAAGAATGTGCATGACCCCAAGGCTTTTCCAGGTACCATGATCCTTAATGCAGTCGAAACAGTCGTAAATATCGCCGGTGGTGCGCCAAAGCTGACCAATTTCTTTTGCCCATAACCAGGGTTTGTTGTTGCCCCATTCGCAAAGGCTGAACACGATGGGCCTCCCGGCTTCTTTCAGTTTCTGGCTCATCAGGCGATACGACTCTTCGGCATTCTGCCCGTCGCTGCTGCACCAGTCGTATTTCAAATAGTCGACTCCCCATTTGGCATACATATAAGCGTCCTGGAACTCGTGTCCGCGACCTCCCGGGCGACCGGCGCAGGTTTTGGTGCCGGCACAGGAATAGATGCCAAATTTCAATCCTTTTGAATGGATATAATCAGCCAGGGCTTTCATCCCTGAAGGAAAACGATCGGGATCGGGAATGATGAAGCCCATGCTGTCGCGTCCGATTTGCCAGCAGTCGTCGATCACGATGTACTCGTAGCCTGCATCGCGCATACCGCTCGAAACCATGGCATCGGCAGTTTCCATCAACAGGCTTTCGCTTACGTTACAGGCAAACTTGTTCCAGCTGTTCCATCCCATGGGTGGGGTCAGGGCCAGGTTTTCAAATTTTTGGGAAAATACACCCGATGTTAATAAAAGCATCAATACAAGCGCAGAAATCCGTTTCATAGTTTTGTTTTTATATTTTAAAATGAATTTTCACCACAAAACTATCATGCACCATGATCTTCAGGCAGGAGATATCTTTCAAAATTGTATAAGGGAACCGACTTAGGGTGGTGTAAATCGTTCAAAACAGGAAAACTTTTTTTCAATGGTTTTAGAATGATTTTTTCATTAGGTGTGTTGTTGTTACAAATTACCCTATACAGCCAGCTGGGTAGTAAGCCACTTAAACCGAAACTTTCCCCAACAGTGGGTTGGTTCAAAGCACGATACCCATTCGGCTCAAATGGGCGTTGAACTGCTGATACTGGTTGATCATTTTCAGAAAGATACCCGTTCCTCAAAATACGCGATCCTGTTTATCGTACTCAATTTCATCGTGTTTATCTTTATCGAAATCAGGAACAGGAAACGGATCCATCCTTTTCAATATTCGCTGGTGGCTTTTGCCCTGTTGCTGTTTTATACCTTGCTGACATCGATTGGCGAGCATCTCGGATTCAATCCAGCCTTTCTGATTTCAGCTTTAGCCATTACAGCACTTATTTCATGGTTTTCGGCCTCGGTATTGAAAGATTGGAAGCAGGTGGCCTGGGTAACCGGTCTGCAGATTGGACTTTACACCTTCCTTTTCACCACCTTGCAACTTCAGGACTATGCGTTGCTGATGGGGAGTGTTGGACTGTTCATAATCCTTGGGTTGATCATGGAAGCCTCGCAAAAAGTTAAATGGTACGACGATAACCAAAATTGATTACCGGGATTAATTAAAATGGTACAAGAATATTATTTCGCCTTCGTAGGCTGGCTTTCTGCTCCCTTCGATTTCAAGAACAGCTTTGATCTGTGCCTTTACTGTACCGCGCAAATTAACTACCGATGAAACATAGGCCCTTAAACGCACCGTACTATTAGCCAAAACCGGTTGGTTGAATTTCATTTTTTCAATACCATAATTGACCATTAGCTTTAGGTTGCGGACTTCGATAATCTGGTCCCATAAATAGGGAAGTATCGATAAGGTGAGATATCCGTGGGCTATGGTCGATTGAAAAGGAGATTCTGTCTTTGCCCTCTCTGGGTCTGTGTGAATCCATTGATGATCGAATGTGGCATCGGCAAAACGGTTTATCTGTTCCTGGGTAATAGTCAGATCGCCCGATACACCCAGGTCCTTTCCTTCGTATTGTTTTAAATCTTCATAATTGCAGATCAACACTCGTCCCATATTCACATTTTAAGGTTTCGCCGCAAAAATGAGGTTTATTTTTATTTTAGCAAAACTAAAAAGCATTATTCTATATGAAATTGTTTCGTAAACAAGTTATTGAACTTTGTAATTTTATTTTGATTAAACGAATTTTTAACCAAAAAATTTGACGGGTTTAATTTCTGCGGGTGATAATACAATAAAAGACATTTATATCTGAAATATACATTTTTTCCCCTGTTTTTTCCATTGTGTTGATTTTATGTTGCTTGTAATTTTGTATCATCAATAAAAGTAAAAGAGATGGAAAAAACAATACACAAGGCCGATAGTAGAGGACATGCTCACCATGGGTGGCTTGAAACATGGCATACCTTCAGTTTTGCCAATTATTACAACCCCGACAGGGTGCATTTTGGTAAATTACGGGTGTTAAACGATGATGTAATCGCGGGGGACATGGGCTTTGGACTTCATCCTCACGATAATATGGAGATCATTACCATCCCGCTTGAAGGTAGTCTGAGACATGCCGACAGCATGGGGCATGAACAGGTAATCAATCCCGGAGAGGTTCAGGTGATGAGCGCGGGCACCGGTTTGTTTCATTCCGAATTCAATGCAGGTAGCACGCCTGTCAAGCTTTTGCAAATTTGGATTTTTCCCAAACAGAAAAATGTAAAACCTTCTTACAATCAGCATGAATTTAATTTGAACGAATCAAAAAATACCTGGCTCGACTTGGTTTCGGGCGATGGTAAGTCCCCACTCACAATTAACCAGGATGCCAGGATCTCAAGAACCAGCCTCGCAGCGGGTAATGAATTGGGATACACCTTGCAGGAGGGAAGTTTTGGATCCTACCTTTTCGTGATCGAAGGTGAAGTTGAAATCGAAGGAACCCTCCTGAGCCAACGCGATGCGATAGGTTTGTCGAAGACAAATGGATTTGTAGTTAAAGCATTAAAAAATAGTATAGTATTAAATATTGAAGTATAACTTTTAAAAATAAGATGAATATGAAAACATTAACGATGATTATTTTTATAATGGCAGTAGCCTTCACACTTCCTGTCCAAGCTCAGACTTTCAAAGTAGATACCGGTAAATCGGAGTTGAAATGGACCGGAAAAAAAGTATTGGGACAACATTATGGCAAAATCAGCCTGAAAGATGGGGAGTTTTCCCTGTTAAAAAATAAGGTCCAATCAGGTAAGTTTGTGATCGATATGAACAGCATTACATGCGAAGACCTTCCCGCAGGCGAAACCAACAATAATTTGGTGGGCCATCTGAAATCGGACGATTTTTTTGGAGTTCAGAAGCATCCTTTTGCTGAACTGGTTCTTACCGGCAGTTCTGTTATGAAAAACGGGAAGGCAAAACTGAAAGGAAAGCTCACTATAAAAGGGATAACTCATCCGGTTGAATTTGAGGGAATTCAGAAAGAAAACACCTTCACTGCCACCATCACGGTCGACCGTTCGAAATACGATGTGCGCTATGGTTCTGGTAAATTTTTCAAGGGGCTGGGCGATAACCTCATCTACGACAATTTCACCCTCGAAGTGAAGTTAGTAACCCCAAAAAACTAAACTAGAAGAACCAGGAATGAAGGTGTTAAGGCGCACCGAATTTCCTGGTACTTGTTTCTGTTCTTTTTTGATTGAAATTGGAAATAGTTAAACAGCAGGAATAAGGCTGTTAACTGAAAGCAGGTCGTGGGCTTTGATCAGTTCGTGGAAAAGATAGGGATTCGATCCCAACAGGAATTTTTCCAGCGAATCGACAAAGGCTACGACACTTTTGTTTTTGTACGACACCCGAGAGGCGGCCTCGTTGGCTTGTTTGATGATTGAAGTAAGGGTTTGTTGATCTACCTCGGTAAGGTCCGCTAAAGTCGATACAGCCACTTCAAGATCGGTTTTCAACTGGAGCAGCTTTTGTTCGTAAGCTTTAAGGCCATCGATTGCTGCCTTGTGTTGTTCCGAAAAAAGTGCCTCATCTTCGGCTGCTTTTAAGGCAATGCCAATATCATTGATGAGTTTTTCGCAAGTATTATTTTGATAAGTAAAATACTTTTGATAATCCTTCAGCTTAGTGGCGTCTGAATTCAATTTACTTCGCAATTCAGGGTCATTTTCTTCTATCTTGAATTTCTCCATTTTTTTTATTTTACCAATGGTTCCAGCTAAATCCGATTTGTCAGGATTGGTGAAATTGACTTGGGTGCCTACGATAAAGCCAACTATAAAAGCCAATACTACGACTATTCCTGTAACGATTCTCGATGATTTCTTCATAGTTTCTTTTAATTAATAAGTAAATATCTATTTTTAGTTAGGATTAATATTTTTACCGACACTTAAAATTACGAAAAGGAATTGGATTTTTGTGAATTACGATAAAAACAACACAATAAATTGTGAATAAGGGGTCAATTCATCCTCCTTGTTTTTGTTCACGAAGCCAATCTGGCAAAGGCAAACAGTTCCATCAGCAGGGCTATGCCCCCATGAATGAATACCCCGCCCCATATATTCCTGCTGTACAGAGCGATGATCCCGAGGAGGTACCCGCCAAACACCGAGCTGATGGTTTCACCCAGGGGTTTTCCAAAGTGCAGTACGGCATAGGTGGCGGCCATGGGGAGTACCACATTTTTCCCCAGGGTTTTCGAAAGCCCTAAGATGAGAAAGCCCCTGAAAAAAAGCTCGGTATTAAGGAAGTCGGTGATGTAGAAAAATTCGTAGATCAATTTGCTTAGGCTTTCAGTGATGCCATAATGTGCTGCAAAACGGGCTCCGCCTGCCTTTTTGTATAAGGGGTAATAGTCAATGAAATCAGGGAGCCACGAGGCGGCATACACAATGGGGACCATCATCAGCAGCATCAGCGTGTAGGCTTTGAAATCAACTTTGCCGAATCGGAGGCCATAAAGCCCTTCGCCTGTTTTTCTGTCAAAAATCACTTTCATCACCACCAGCATTCCCACGATGGTAATCAATCCGTAAGAATTGACCAGCAATTTACTGTAGAAACGGAGGGTGCCATGCGGCAGTTCATCGAGGAACCAACCCGCGAGTGATGGGAAGATTGAACGGTCGGTGGCCAGGATCAAAAAGCCCAGGCTGCTTTTCAGCCAGAAACCCGCCGAAAAAGTACCCTTGTTTTTATTGTGAAGGTACACGATAAACAATACCCCGTAATAGGCCAGGCCATGTATCAGCAGGAAAAGGATGCCGCGCACGACTGGTTTCTTGGCAAATCCATCGATGTAACTGTCCTCGAAATCAAATGCATAATTCAAGGCGATCAACATGCCAATAAATAGCAACACCGTTACATACAGGCTTGTATGGTAATATCCTTTGTGGAAATCGCGGAAGTATCCGATAAATTTTTTCATGAAGTGCTGGTTGGGCTTTTCGGCGCTAAAATAATCATTTATCGCGAAGACCGGCCAATAGATAGGGCATGCTTTGCTTGTAAAAACAACTGGTTATCCTGTCTTTGGATCCAAAACCGCTTTTCAATTTCGCAATTCGGGGGGAATGCCTACTTTTGTGCCCGGTAAAAAATTGCAAACATGGTTCCTTATCTGCAGGTTGAAGGTCTTACCCGCTACTGGGGCGAGATGGTGCTGTTCGAAAATTTGTCGTTTACCATTGCCCAGGGGCAAAAGGTAGCACTGATTGCCCGCAATGGTGCGGGGAAAACCACCTTGCTCAATACCCTGATGGGCACCGACCTTCCCGATGCCGGGAAAATTACCTACACCAACGGCATCAAAGTAGGATATTTGATGCAATACCCATTATTGAACCCTGGATTTACTGTTTTGGAGGAAGTGTACCATTCGACCAGCGATGTGGTTATGGCCGTGCGCGACTACGAACAGGCCATGGAAGGAAAGGGAGATATTGACCTTCAAAAAGCCATCGACAGGATGGATCACCTGAAGGCCTGGGACTTCGATGTAAAAATCAAACAAATTCTTTCAAAACTGAAAATTACCCGCTTCGACCAGCTCATCGGCCAACTTTCGGGTGGACAGCAGAAGAGAGTTGCGCTGGCCAATGTGCTGATCAACGAGCCCGATCTGCTGATCTTGGATGAGCCCACCAACCACCTCGACCTCGACATGATTGAATGGCTCGAGGAATACATGCAGAAGATGAACAGCACCCTCTTCATGGTAACCCACGACCGCTACTTCCTCGACCGGGTGTGCAACGAAATTCTTGAACTCGACCAAAATACCGTGTTCCGTTACCGGGGTAATTATAGCTATTTCCTCGAAAAACGGGCCGAACGCATCGAGATGAAGCAGGCTGAGACCGAAAAAGCCCGTAACCTGCTCCGCACCGAACTGGAGTGGATGCGCCGCATGCCCAAAGCACGGGGTACCAAAGCAAAATACCGCATCGATTCATTTTATGAATTAAAGGAAAAAGCAGCCCGGGACCTTGGCCCGGGGCAATTGCAGCTGAACCTCGTATCGACCCGCTTAGGCAAAAAGGTGGTCGATATTTATAACTTGCGTAAAGGCTACGACGAGTTGAAGCTGATCGACGACTTTACCTATAAATTTGCTGCCGGTGAAAAAGTGGGCGTAGTGGGGCCCAATGGCACGGGAAAAACCACCCTGCTCAACCTGGTTACTGGTGCGCTCAAAGCCGATTCGGGAAGGGTGGAAATTGGAGAAACGGTGAAATTTGGTTTTTACAAGCAGGAAGGGATCAGTTTCAACCCCGATGATAAGGTGATCGATGCCGTCCGTGAAATCGCCGAGGTAATCGACCTGGGCAACGGAAACAAGTGGGGGGCCTCGCAACTGCTTACCCATTTCCTTTTCCCCTACGAGATGCAACATGCCCCCATTGAGCGCCTGAGTGGCGGTGAAAAACGCAGGCTCTATCTTTGTACCATCCTGATGCAGAACCCTAATTTCCTGATCCTCGACGAACCTACCAACGACCTTGACATCATGACCCTGAACGTGCTTGAAGATTATCTTCAGCGTTTCAACGGTTGTGTTTTGATCGTGAGCCACGACCGGTATTTCATGGATAAAATTGTGGATCATATTTTTTCATTCGAAGCCAACGGACAGGTTAAAGACTTTCCTGGGAACTATTCCGTTTACCGCGATTATCTTGAGGAAAAAGAACAGGAAGAAAAAAACAGTACGCCGATCGAAAAGAAGGTTAAAATCCGCGAAAAAAGCAACGATGAAACGACTAGGAAACTGTCGTTCAAAGAGAAACGGGAGATGGATCTCCTTGAAAAAGAAATTGCTGAATTGGAAAAGGAACGGGATGAACTGGAACTGATTATGAACTCGGGCAAACTTGGCCACGAGATTTTGAGCGAAAAAGCCACTCGCTACCAAAGTATTAAAGATGCACTCGACGAAAAAGAATTGCGCTGGCTCGAACTGAGCGAAATGTCTTAAGCATTTAGCTTTTGGTTTAATAGTTTTCTGAAAGCTGAAAAGGGTTCGCCAGTTTCGTTTCGGAACAATTTGCTGAAATGGGCCGGGTCGTCGAACCCCAACTGGTAGGCAATTTCTTTCGACGAGAGGTCGGTATGCAGCCCAAGGCGTTTGGCTTCAACAACAATCCGAGTCAGGATCATTTCTTTGGCGCTTTTCCCTACGCTCGATTTGATCACGTTATTTAAATAATCAGGGGTTATGTTTAATTGGCTTGCATAGTCGGATACTTTATGCCACTCCTTGAACCTGCTTTCCAATAATCCCTTGAATTCCTGAACCAGCAGGCGTCCCGCTTGTATGGTTTGTGGGTTGTTGCTTTGCGGGGCGGTGGCAAAGGTGTTGCTTTCAATTAAAAAGAGTTTAAGATAGGAAGCAATCATATCGAATTTGAAGGGCGATTCGCCTCCAAAGGCTTGCTT
The DNA here is from genome assembly GCA_964606515.1 of uncultured Prolixibacteraceae bacterium. Taxonomy (GTDB): domain Bacteria; phylum Bacteroidota; class Bacteroidia; order Bacteroidales; family Prolixibacteraceae; genus CAZSIK01. The sequence continues at coordinate 6,529 of CAZSIK010000051.1, read as the reverse complement.
AATTTCGAAAGCAAGCAACGATAGTTTTTGCACACCCAGTTCGTTGGGCCATAAAGGTGGGGTAGTGGTGCTTTGCGAGAATAACCCAAGATTGGTGATGAATTGGTGGCTTACATAATTCCGGTCGAGAAATTCATCGTTGAACATGATAATGTCGCCCGAGGGTTCACAAGTGCTGATCACCTGGTGGACCTGTCCCGGGCTGAGCAGGAACACCGTGCCGGGCTTCATCGGGTATTCAACATAATCGACCACATGGGTGCCACAAGCGTTCCTGATCAGCAGAATGGTGTAAAATTCGTGCCGGTGGGGCCGGTCGGGTTGACCACCGGTACGAACATGGTTTTCTTCCATGGTGCGGAAAGCAAAAAATACTTTCTCGCTGTTATGCATCAATACCTGCGAAGGGATAGGGCTTTCCATTTTATTTAATGATTATTGGATTCCTTTTTTCTTTATATTCCTCTGGAACATCGGGGATGCCGTTCCCGTTGGTATCGGGAAAACTTCTGACCCATTCGAGCAGGGCAATCCACTCTTTTCCTTCTTGAATACCTTCACTATCCAGATCGACATCGATAATACATTCCTGCGCCTGTACCTTATTCCCATGTTTGTCCTTTGGAATAACCTTTACAATTCCCTTGCTCATTTTTTTCAACCCGGCAATAAAACCAATCATGTATTGGTTGGCGGCGATACAGTACAGTTGTTTTTCCCTTCGGCTCATGTCGGCTTCCTGATAAGAACCATCAGCTTGCAGGAATTCCATTTTTTTGATTTTTCTAAACAGTCCTTTTTCGTGATCAACACTAAGGCGCATGCCCGAGAAAAAAAGATAATATTCCAGTTTTGAATGGTACACGGCAAGGATCAATTCCGAAACCAGTTTTAACTCATGGGCTGTTACATACAGTTTCCCCACCGGGGTTCCTGGCAATTCGTCGAAGCCCATACCCAGGGGTACCACGTTAAAAATATCGCTTATGTTTTGCTGACCCGTATGGCCTTTTTCAATGTTGTTGCGCACTACCCCCGAGGCGATGAATGCAACATCGACCCTGTCGGGAAGCCGCTTGTTCAGGTAAAGATAGATGGCATCGGCCACAAGGGGGCCCAGGTTGCTTTCGGTGGGTTTGGGTTCGTACTTGATTAACGAGAATGAAGTTTCAAAAACAGGATCGTTGAAGCGAATATTGAAGGGGCTGAGCAGATCTCTTTCGATTTGCCCTGCTTTTTGGTCAATCAGGTCCTGTATTTCCTTTTTAGCAGGAATTTTATCGTCCATGGCAACCATCTCGCTTTTGATCAGGGGCTTTTTATTGCGGTCGAATTCAACTTCTATCCTTCCTACATGGGAGCCCATCATTTCGGTTTTGGCGATCGTGGCGTTGCCCGCCTTCAATGAGGTAACCAGATAAGGGTGTTTGTGCCCGCTCAGGATCAGGTCGATTTCAGGTACTTTTTTGCCCAGTTCTACATCTTCACCGGTCCATTTTTCTTTCTTGTCTTTTACCAATCCGCTGTGTGAAAGAACGATTACGATATCGGTCTTTTCCTTGTTTTTCAGGTAGCACGCGGTTTTTTTCGCGGTTTTGATTTTGTTTTCGAAAGAAACCTGGTGCTGGGAGGGTATCGATTCGGTGGCATCGAGACCAACAAGGGCAAACAGGCCAATGCGGATGCCGTTTTTTCCGATGACGGAGTAAGGGAGGATGGTGCTGTCGTTGAACAGGGCCAGCAAGGCACTGTCGCGGCCTGTTTCGCAAGGTTTGAAGTTCGAGCAAAGAATTTGGGGAATAGGTCCGTTGGTTTTCGAGCGCTTGATGATCCCGGCCAGTCCGGCGGTGCCAAAGTCGAACTCGTGGTTCCCCAGCGAGATATAATCGTAGCCCATGGTTTTCATCAATCCTAGTTGAAAACCATCTTTATTCTCAAGGGTTTGGAAGAGAGAGCCCATCAGGAAATCGCCGGCATCGAGTACGAGAAGGCTATCGCCGTAGGTGGCTTTTTGTTGGCCAATAAAACCAGCAATGCGTGCCAGGCCGCCCAGGGTAGGGTCGTTGTCGTGCACCAGGGGGGTGTACTCCCTTTCGGGGGCAAGCCCGTTCAGGTGGGAATGGATATCGTTGGTATGCAATATGATCAGTTTCTGAGAATAGGAAGGTTTTAAAAGGCTGATAATAAACAAAAAGGCAATAAATTTTCTCATGTTCCTTAATTTGGTTTTAGTGATTGATAAATATAAGCAACTTTAGGAAGAAAGTACGATCCATCTATTGTTTACAGGTGGAAATTTTTATGGGAAACCATCCGTATGTTTAACCTTCAGTTCATCCAGAATCCAATTCTGGGTTCCGGTAAAAATATTCAATTTTTTTTTATCTTTATCTGAAATCATGAAGGGAAGATTTTTATTTTTGTTTAGATATATTTGCAAAATATTTAAACAAAAATTGAACTTTTTGAAGGGTTTGCTGTTTTGATAACCGTAATTAACATCGCTTATTTATGAGACGAAAAAACGTACTTATTGCTATTTTCCTAGTTCTGGTCATGTTGGCAGGTTGTAGCGACAAACGGATTGCAGAGCCGCTTGTGACCGTGATCGAAACGAATGTTGATAAGCCCGGTAAAGACATGGAAATTCACTTTAAAAAGGGCAAAGCCCATAATCATCCAACCATGGTAATTTGGGTAGAAGATCTTGAAGGAAATTTTATTGAAACTTTATTCATCACACAGTACTTTGGTTCAGGTATTTTCGGAAGGGGCTCGCTGGGCGAGGGCCGCTGGGACACCAAGCCTGGAAGGGCAGAAAGGCCTTCTGCTTTACCTTTCTGGGTGCACAAGAGGGTGGGGCGTGAAGGGAAAGCTTTACTTCCTTCGCCAGATCAACCCATGCCCGATGGGATTACCTCGGCCACACCCGTTGGCGACTTTCTGATTCATTCCAGAGCAATAAAACCCCTTCCCAAAAAATTCCGATTGATGATGGAAATTAACCAACCTTGGGACTGGAACGAATATTGGAACAATTCGAAATTCCCCGGTGAATTTAATTATTCTGTTTCGTGCCAGCCTGCACTGGTTTATTCGGTTGTAGTCGACAGTGACGACGAGGTAACCCGCTACTATTTGAACCCGATCGGACATAGCCACTATTCAGGTCTTGATGGGAAATTGTACACCGATTTATCGACTTTTACCACCGCAAAAGATATAGTACATACAGTGTATGTGAAAATGAAATAGATGATTAATCCAATTGAATTTCTTTTTCAATAAGTGCTGTCAAACACAACAAGCAGTTGTTATATAATTAATTGAACTATGAAACGAACATTACTTCTTATTTCGATAATCTTTATAGCTTTTTCAACATGGGCGCAAAACGGGATTGTGAAAGGCCGTGTGTTGGATGCCAATTCAAACGAACCGCTCCCATTTGTAAACGTAGTGGTTTTGGGTACCCAAACAGGAGCCATTACCGATCTTGATGGAAACTTTCAGATTTTTGCATTGAAACCTGGGTTCATCAGGTTAACGACTTCTTTCGTGGGCTACAAATCGGTGGTGTCCGACGAGGTTGAAATCAGCAATGCCAATACCGCTTTTCTTGAAATCCGGATGGAGTCGTCCGATCTTGAAATCGAAGAAATTAAGGTCGTGGCCAGTCAATTCAGGAAAACCGAGGAAAGCCCGGTTTCGTTGCGCAGCATTGGCGTAGGCGAAATCGAGACCAATCCCGGAGCCAACCGAGATATTTCAAAGGTGATCCAATCGTTCCCGGGGGTTGCAAGTACACCGGCATTCCGGAATGATGTGATCATCAGGGGCGGCGGTCCTTCCGAAAGTGTGTTTTACCTCGATGGCATTGAAGTGCCCAACATTAACCATTTTGCCACCCAGGGTGCATCGGGTGGGCCGGTGGGGATACTCAATGCCGATTTTATACGCGAAGTAAAATATTATTCAGGTGCTTTCCCGGCCAATCGCGGAGACGCGTTGAGCGGCATTTTGGAGTTCAACCAGATCGACGGGAACAGCGAAAAGACCAAATTCAGGGGAACCCTTGGCGCGTCAGAGCTTTCAGCTACCTTCGACGGCCCTATTGGTGAAAAAACAAATTTTATTGTATCGGTAAGGCGTTCCTACCTGAAATTTCTGTTCGGTATACTTGAACTGCCTTTCCTTCCCACATTCAACGACATTCAGTTTAAAGTTAAAACCAAGATCGATACCCGTAACGAAATTACCTTCATCGGCCTGGGGGCTATCGATGAGTTTGCCCTGAACCTCGATATCGAAAACCCCGACACACAACAAGTGTACATTGTGAACCAAATTCCCGTGAACGAGCAGTGGACCTACACCCTTGGAGGGATTTACAAACACTTTCATGAGAACGGGTTCTTTTCGGTGGCCCTAAGTCGCAATATGTTGAATAATAGCACGTATAAATATTTCGAAAACGACGAATCCAAACCCGAAAACCTGGTTATCGATTACCTCTCGCGAGAAATGGAAAACAAGTTGAGGATAGAAAATAACAACCGGTGGAAAGGGCTAAGGTTGAATTATGGGGGTAATCTCGACCTTGTACGGTACACCAACAATACCTATCAGAAGCGGTTTTTTCAGGGTAAACAGGTTGAAATCAATTACGATACCGACCTGGTTTTCTGGAGGTACGCCATGTTTGGCCAGATCAGCCAAAACTTCCTTGCCGATGCCTTAATTGTTTCGGCAGGGGTAAGGTTCGATGGAAATTCCTATTCAGCACTCATGGCCAATCCGCTTACCCAATTTTCTCCCAGGGCGTCGGTTTCCTATAGTTTTACCCCCGAATTGAGCCTGAATGCCAATGTGGGCCGGTATTACCAATTGCCCTACTACACTGCAATGGGATACCAGAAGAACGGGGTATTTGTCAATAAAGAAAATGATCTTAGTTACATCGCTGCCAATCACTACATCATGGGCATCGAATACAAGCCTTCACAAATAGTGCAGTTCTCGGCCGAGGGATTTTACAAAAGCTACTCAAATTATCCCTTCTCGCTTAACGACTCGATCAGCCTGGCCAACAAAGGGGCCGATTTCGGCGTGATCGGCGACGAGGAAGTGGTTTCGATCGCTAAAGGAAGGGCTTATGGTTTCGAGGTTTTGGCCCGTTTCAACAACAGGAAAAATCTGAACGGAAACCTTTCGTATACCTTGGTTAGAAGTGAGTTCGAAGACCTTAACACCGGCGAGTATATCCCTTCATCGTGGGACAGCCGCCATCTGCTTACGGTTTTCGGGACCTATAAAATGAAGAACGATTGGAGCATTGGCGGGAAATGGCGCTTCGTGGGCGGGCTTCCCTATACCCCGTACGATTTGGAAAAGTCGTCGCTTTTACCTGCCTGGGAAGCATTGGGCGGTCCTTATCTCGACTACTCGAAGCTGAACCGTGAACGCTTCCGCTCGTTCCATCAATTGGACCTCAGGGTCGACAAGGCATTTTACCTGAAAAAGTTCACGGCCAAATTCTATCTTGACATCCAGAATGTTTATAATTTTCAGGCCGAAAGCGCCGATATTATCGTGAGGGAAAAAGACAGTGACGGGAATTACCTGCTGAATAACAACGGAGCCAACTATGTGTTGCAAAGGGTGAAAAATACCGTGGGAACGGTGTTGCCCACCATCGGGATCATCATTGAACTTTAAGAATTTGTTCCTTGGTTTTGCTTAGGGTGAGGCTTACTTTTTCAATTTGACCCCCCATGGGAGGATTCATCTTGGAAACTTTTACCGTAGCCCTTTCAATCTGGGGAAATTCTTTGAAAAGGCTGTTAAGGATTCTGTCACAGATATGTTCCAGAAGATGTGATTTGAGGTTCATCTCCGCTTTGATCAATTGATACACTTTCTGGTAATCAAGTGCATCGGAAAGATGATCGGATTGGGCTGCTTTTGATGCATCGGACTCAATGGCTATGGTTACAACAAACTTGTTGCCTACAACTCGCTCTTCTTTAAAATGACCATGATAGGCATAAAATTCCATGCCTTCTATTTCTATGGTAGCCATAGTGTTGTGTTCTTCTTTGTTAAAAGCGCAAAGCTAAGAAAAAATGCAAAACCTTAATTTTATTTTGCCGACATCAATTTTTCCACATAGAAAGGGCTGGGCTTCAACAAATGCCTTATTTTTGCTTTCTTTAATTTAAAGGTAAACCGATATGTCGACAGAAACAGGCAACTCAATTGAAAATGGGGTAAAGAAAAATTTTATCCAACTTATAGTAGAAGAAGATATTAGTTCAGGAAAAAACCAGGGAAGGATACACACCCGCTTCCCGCCCGAACCCAACGGTTACCTGCACATCGGCCATGCCAAAGCCATCTGTCTCGATTTTGGTATCGCTCAACAATATGGCGGAAAATGTAACCTCCGTTTTGATGATACTAATCCCTCGAAGGAAGAGGTTGAATATGTCGATTCAATTCAGGAAGATGTACACTGGTTGGGATTCGA
>CAZSIK010000050.1:0-19237 GCA_964606515.1 uncultured Prolixibacteraceae bacterium | reverse complement strand
TTTTGTCGAAAGCAATTTTTATTTCGGGAGCCAGGGCAATATCGAAAACAAATTCGAAATCGGCATCTTTATCCCAGTCGATTGTTTTTTGTTGTTCCGTATTTGGGAGGGGTTCCCCCAGGATATTCAATTTTTCGTCTTGCAAATATTTCGAAAGGTTATTCGAAATCAACTTATTTACTTCTTCAACCAATATGGCTTTCCCATACATTTTCACGATCAGCCCCTGTGGGATTTTCCCGGGACGGAAGCCGGGCATGGAGGCTTTTTTGCGGTATTCTTTCAAGGCTTCGGCCACGTTAGCTTCGTAGTCGGTTTTTTGTATCTCCAACTTGATGATGCCATTCAACGCATCGATGTTTTCCCTGGTAATATTCATCTTTGATAACTTAAATAATTTCAGACAAGACCCTTATTTATCATAGCAAGAACAAATCAAACCGTTTGGGTTCCCAGGCATGAGGCCCAAACGGTTTGGTTTTCTTGTGCGGGCGAAGGGACTCGAACCCCCACGCCGTGTGGCACTAGATCCTAAGTCTAGCGCGTCTGCCAATTCCGCCACGCCCGCAATTTAGCGGCGCAAATATAGGCAATTTTTTCAAAAACAGGTTATACTAGATTAATGTGTGAATTTTTCTCTCTTTTTACGCAGTTCAAAGTTCTGCCCCAGATAGACTTTTCGCACCATTTCGTCGGCAGCAAGTTCTTCTGCTGAGCCGGCTTTCAGAATCGCCCCTTCGAAAAGAAGATACGATCGGTCGGTAATGGCCAATGTTTCGTGAACGTTATGATCGGTGATCAGAATTCCAATATTTTTGTCTTTCAAATGATACACAATATTTTGTATATCTTCAACCGCGATGGGATCGACCCCTGCAAAAGGCTCATCGAGCAAGATAAATTTTGGGCTTATGGCAAGGGCCCGGGCAATTTCGGTTCGCCGCCTTTCCCCTCCTGAAAGCTGAATCCCTTTACTTTTTCTGATTTTGTGAAGACCAAACTCGGTGAGCAAGGACTCCAGTTTCTCGTGTTGTTCTGTTTTTGTCAAGTCCGACATTTCCAACACGGCTTTCAGGTTGTCTTCCACACTTAAATGCCTGAATACGGAAGCTTCCTGAGCGAGATAGCCAATACCTTGCTGGGCTCTTCGGTACACTGGAAAGTGGGTGATGTCCTGATCATCAAGGAAAATAGCCCCTGCATTCGGCCTGATCAGGCCCACGATCATGTAAAAAGAAGTAGTTTTTCCTGCACCGTTAGGCCCCAGCAGTCCAACAATTTCACCTTGGTTAACTTCAATCGACACATTATTGACTACCGCCCGGCTCCGGTAACGCTTAACTATGTTTTCAGCCTTCAGTATCATGACTTATCTTTTATTTTTTCATTCCTTTTATTTTCAACACATAGGTACTTTCTGCAAAGAAACGCAACAATCCGTTATGGAGTATTTTTTAATCGTTTTCTTTCAACCGATCGGGAAATAAAAACACTCAACTCATAAAGTATGGCCAGAGGAATACACACCAGGATTTGACTGAACACATCGGGTGGAGTGATTACAGCCGAAATGATCAAGAGAAGGATGTAGGCATGCCTCCGGTATTTACGCATCAACCCTGGACCGATCAAACCCGCCTTACTCAGGAACAACACCACCATGGGAAGTTCGAAGATTACCCCGGTGGCAAAAACAACCGAAGTAATTGTAGCGATATAGGAATTCAGTTTGATCGCGTTTCCTACCTCTTCGCTCACGTTATAGCTGCCCAGAAAATGAATCGACAAAGGGGTGATCAGGTAATACCCAAAAAGGACCCCCAGGATAAAGAGCAAGGAAGTAAAAAACACTGCGCCCCGGGCATGTTGCCGCTCGCGTGTATAAAGGGCCGGCCTTATAAAGCGCCAGGCTTCCCATAAAATATAAGGACTGGACACGATTAAACCCGCGATCACCGAAACCTTGATGTGGGCCATGAACTGACCAGCCATTTCAATATTTTGTATTTCGAGCGGGGCGCTGTTAATGGCAAGCGAACCCAGATCAATGCCAAATAATTGACCAAACCATGCTCCTGCCCGGGCAAAAAGCCGGTTGGTGAAAAAATCGGGATTCTTAGGACTTAAAATGAGCGTGTTAAATATGAAGCTACGGTTGATAAAGGCTAAAATCATGAAGGCAACCACCACCAACAGGGAACGAATGATATGCCAGCGCAATTCCTCCAGATGGTCGAGGAACGACATATCTTTTTCTTCCTTGTTGTTTTTACCCATGATCGTTCTTCTTTTGTCGGCGCAAAGATACATATAATGAGCCCTTCTCAAAATAGCAACGGATACTGCAAATTACTTGTGTTAAAAAATAATATATTTTCAAGGGCAATATATGGTATTATCTTTTTTTAAAGTTGAAGAAAATATTACCTTAGTGTTCTTTCCAATTTTGGGAACAGAGATCTTGTAAAAAGAAAATGATGACAAGTAGTGAATATTTAAACGAACAATTATTAAAACATTTTGGTTTCGACCGTTTTAAGGGCGATCAGGAAAAAGTTATACAAAGCGTTATGTCGGGTAACGACACCTTCGTGTTGATGCCTACAGGGGGAGGCAAGTCGTTGTGTTACCAATTGCCGGCCTTACTCATGGACGGTACGGCCATAATTATCTCTCCGCTGATTGCTCTGATGAAAAACCAGGTTGACTCGATCAGGAGTTTCAATACGGAGGACAAGGTTGCCCATTTTTTAAATTCATCCTTAACAAAATCAGCAATTCAGGAAGTTAGGGAAGATGTGGTCAGTGGGAAAACCAAATTATTGTATGTGGCCCCCGAATCGTTAACCAAGCAAGAAAATATCGATTTTTAAAGAGTGTTACCATATCGTTTTACGCGATCGATGAAGCTCACTGCATTTCAGAATGGGGTCACGATTTCAGGCCCGAGTACCGCCGCATCAGACCCATCATCCAGGAAATCGGCAATGCGCCCATCATTGCCCTTACTGCCACGGCAACGGCCAAAGTGCAACACGATATCCAGAAGAACCTGGGCATGATGAATGCCAACATGTTTAAATCCTCTTTCAACCGTCCAAACCTTTATTACGAAATCAGGCCTAAAGTAAAAGCCACGGCCGAAATCATCAAATTCATCTCCAATAACTCAGGGAAATCGGGCATTATTTATTGCCTGAGCAGGAAAAAAGTGGAATTGCTTGCCGAGCAACTCCAGGTTAACGGGATCAAAGCCCTCCCCTACCATGCCGGTATGGATGCGACTACCCGGTCGAAACACCAGGACATGTTCCTAATGGAAGAAATTGATGTGATTGTAGCCACCATAGCCTTTGGCATGGGTATCGACAAGCCCGATGTACGCTTTGTAATCCATTACGATATACCCAAGAGCCTCGAAGGCTATTACCAGGAAACAGGCCGTGCCGGGCGCGACGGCGGCGAAGGCCAATGCATTACCTTTTACAGCTATAAAGACATCCAAAAGCTGGAGAAATTCATGCAGGGTAAACCCGTTGCCGAGCAGGATATTGGAACACAATTGCTTCTCGATACCGTTTCGTATGCCGAATCGTCGGTTTGCAGAAGAAAAATATTGCTGCATTATTTTGGTGAAAATTATGAACCTGACAATTGTTATGCCTGCGACAACTGCCTGAACCCAAAAGAAAAAATCGAAGCCGGGGAAGAAATGAAGCTGGCTCTTGAAGCCATCCTCGAAGTGAACCAAAAATATAAGATGGAACACATAACCAACATTTTGGTTGGGAACGAAACCGCAGCAGTTAAATCATTCAAACATAACGAAATCAGCGCATTCAAGGCCGGCTTCGATCGCGATTCCAAATTTTGGAATGCCATTTTCAGACAAGCTATGATCGCGGGATTAATCTCGAAAGAAATTGAAAACTATGGACTCCTGAAACTCACCGACGAAGGGTATCGCTTCCTTAAAGGCCCGAATTATTCCTTCATCATGACCAAAAATCATGATTATGAAGCCTACGAGGCTGAGCTGAACGCAGCTCCCACAGGCGGTTCAGCTGGCGATCAGGAACTCTTCAGCCTGCTCAGCGAACTCCGTAAAAAAGTAGCCAAACGGCTGAATCTACCCCCTTTCGTAATATTTCAGGATCCCTCGCTGGCCGACATGTCGATTCAATACCCAATCACCATACAGGAACTCAACAACATACAAGGCGTGGGGCAAGGCAAGGCCAGCAAGTATGGAAGGGAATTCATCGACCTGATCAAAAAATATGTTGCCGAAAAGGATATTGAACGGCCTCAGGACATGGTGGTAAAATCAATTGCCATCAAGTCGAAAAATAAAGTACAGATCATACAAAGCATCGACCGAAAAGTTCCATTCGACCTCATTGCCGAATCGCTGGGGCTCTCAATGGATGACCTGCTTTCTGAAGTGGAAGCCATTGTCAACTCAGGAACCAAACTCAACATCGATTTTTACCTCGATGAAATTATGGACGAGGAGACCCAAAACGACCTCTTCGATTATTTCCGTCAGGAATCGGAAGATGGCTCAGTAGATCAAGCATTGAAAGACCTTGGTGAAGATAATTATTCGATTGAGGACATCAGATTGGTTAGGATAAAATTTTTGTCCGAATTAGGCAACTAAATCTAATTCTATGTTTTAATCGCGAAACACCTAGTCGGAATTCATAGTTGGAAAGGGTGCTTTTTTATAGTCGAGAACAAGAATCTGTGTTCCTGTTTTACCTTCACGGATACCCGAGACACAATATAAACCATGTGAGGCCACTTCGAAACAAGATGCCTTTGTCGGGTTCATTTTCATCTTTCGGCCATCACTGGTATAAATCAATGCGAAATCAACATTCGGGTCCATTATATAACCGGTTGTAGTTTCCGCAACGACCAACGGGTTACTTTTACCTAATCCATCAATTTGCCGTGCAGGCAGATAAGCAGTTGAAGCAAGGATATAGGCTAAAGCTCCCCGAGTCACTTCTTTTGAAAATTGAAAATCAATATTTTCTTTGTTTTCAACCTGATCGGAACAGGTATGATAAAAGGGGTCATTGTTGTAATCCGACTCGAGATGTTCAATCGCGACAATTTTTCTTGACGCGAAAGTATAATGATCCGAAAAATCCATATTGCCACAATCAACAGCCGAAATACCCTGCGTATAATAAGAAAACAATTCGATATATCCTTCCGGCAATCGGGCTTTACGGTCGAAAGCCGTACAAAGATAGAGCACTTTGTTGGTTCCCGATATTATACTTGGATTTCCGAACATGTCGAAGTTCAGGTTACAAACCAGATCATCGAAATAAATTCTCCCTTCTTCTCCAAGCTTTTCCCATTCGGTAGGCATCTTTTTCGAAACAAACGATAAAAACCACTCGTTCGACCCTGCAGGAAATCCCCTGAAAAATTGCTCTTCAAAATCCCAGGCAGCAAAAAGGATGGTCGCCCTGGTTTCGACTGCCGAAAGCACTCTTGCCATTTCAAGCAGCGCCGCCAAACCAGTACCATTGTCATTGGCCCCGGGAGAACAAGCTGCAAAACAGGGATCAGGTTCACGGTTATTGTTGGAATCGTAATGTGCCCCCAATACCCAAATCCCGGCGCTACGGTCAACCCCATGCTTAATTCCTATTACATTGGCCAAACCTTTGTATTGTTCAACCTCAAACGGGTGCAGATACACATTCTTTTCACCCAGATAATGTCGAAAAGTGCGAAAAATATAGTCACGGCATAAATCATGTCCTGGCAATTGAGTTTCCCCTGCGACCACCTTTCTGCTACAACCCGAATAAGTTAGTAGTGAATCGAAATGAAAGCGGTAAGATGAAGAATCGATCATCGAAATTCTTTTTCGCACTTCTGTTGGTGAAAATTGCGCTAAAATTATTCCGCCCCAAAAAAATAAAACAATAGTAATTAAGCCTTTAACAAAACTCATAATTCATTTATTCCCGAGGTTCAAAATAGATAAAATACAAGGACCAAACAAAGCTGAGCCAATCAATTTAAAATTTATGCCCGCAAGCTACAATTCATTATTTTTGCATGATAAGAAACTAAAGAATTTTCAATCATGAATGCACTACAATTATTCGAACAAATTAAATCAAAACGCAGTTTTCTTTGCATCGGTCTCGATAGCGACCTACAAAAAATACCCCGTCATTTGCTCGATACCTCCGACCCGATTTTCACCTTCAACAAAGAAATTATTGACTACACCCACGACCTCGCTGTTGCTTATAAGCCCAACCTGGCATTTTATGAAGCTTTGGGCGCCGAAGGATGGACAAGCCTTGACAAAACAGTAAAATATTTGCGCGATAAATGCCCCGAATGCCTGATTATTGCCGATGCTAAAAGGGGCGACATTGGCAATACCTCAAGTTTATACGCACGTGCCTTTTTCGACCACCTCGATTTCGATGCAGTCACCGTGGCCCCATATATGGGCGAAGACTCCGTAAAACCATTCCTGACCTACCTCGACCGATGGGTAGTATTGCTCGCCCTGACCTCGAACAAGGGCGCTTTCGATTTCCAGTTTATGCAGGAAGAAAAAAGTGGGGAACGCTTATTTGAAAAAGTGCTGAAAACCTCACAAAATTGGGGCACCACCGACAACCTAATGTATGTGGTAGGTGCCACCAAGACAAGCGAATTGAGTTCAATCAGAAAAATTATTCCCCAACATTTCCTTCTGGTTCCTGGCGTGGGCGCGCAAGGCGGAAGCCTTCAGGAAGTGGCACAATATGGCATGAACGAACAATGCGGATTGCTGGTCAACTCCTCGCGAGCCATTCTTTATGCCTCCGACGGAACCGATTTTGCAGAAAAAGCCCGCACCGAAGCCGAAAATGTACAGGTCGACATGGAAGAACTGCTGCTTGAAGCGGGTCTTTTGTAAGACAAAAAAACAGCAGGATACAACATTTCCCCGGTTTTGATTGTTCTTTGTTCGTTTTTCAAGTAGTGTAACAGTTGAAAGTAATATTGTAAAACCTAAAAATCATAATCATGAGTTTTGAATTGCCCAAATTACCTTATGCGTTCGATGCCCTGGAACCGTTCATGAGCCAAAAAACTTTCGAGTTTCATTACGGCAAACACCATCAGGCTTATGTCAACAACCTGAACGGATTAATTCCCGGTACTGAATTTGAAAATGCAACTCTGGAAGAAATTGTCCTTAAATCGAAAGGACCCATTTTCAACAATGGAGCTCAGGTATGGAACCACACCTTCTTCTTCTTTCAATTCTCCCAATCGGGAAGCAAATTGCCCTCGGGAAAACTCAAGGAAGCCATCGACAAAGAATTCGGTTCGTTTGACGCGTTTAAAGAACAATTTACGAAAGCAGCAGCCACCCTTTTCGGTTCAGGCTGGGCCTGGTTGGTGAAAACCATCGAAGGAAAACTGGAAATTGTACAAACATCGAATGCCGGAAACCCATTGACCGAGAGTAAAAAACCACTGTTGACCTGCGATGTTTGGGAACATGCCTATTACCTCGATAAACAAAACCTGAGACCAAAATACATCGAAGATTTTTGGCAGATTGTTGATTGGAAAACCATCGAAGAGCGTTTTTAAATAGTTTGTTTTCAACATTCAAATAAAAAAAGATGAGCAAAGAAAAAGTTTTGGAAGCAATGAAAAAAGCTGGCAAACCTTTAAAAGCCGGTGAAATTGCCGATGCAATCGGTCTCGACAAAAAAGAAGTCGATAAAGCCATGAAACTATTAAAATCGGAAGGTTCAATCGTCTCTCCAAAAGTATGTTACTGGGAAGCAAAATAATAATTCTTCGGTTTCCCGAGAAGAAGCTGCCTAATCAGGCAGCTTTTTTGTTATTATTGTACCTGTTATAAAAAGTTTCAACACCCTATTTTAAACAAGTGAATCTTATGAAAATTAAAAAATTAATTTTATTGATCGTCTTGGCTTTAGGATCAATTTCAAGCCTTTTTTCACAAAACGACCTGGCTAAAATAATCCTTGAAATGCGCGATTCAAGTGAAACCATCGTGAGGAACAGCCGCAAGCTGATCAAAGCAAAACTTCACGAGAACCAATTTTCTGAAATACCTGAAATCATTGCTTATTGCGAAAAAAATGTTGACCGCTACAGTTATATCGCTTTTTATCCCTGGGAAAAACAAGTGTTGTATCTCCTTACCAACGATTTGGATCGCTTTTTTGCTTCGGTTGCCGACACCACCTTTAACAACTATGCCATTCCTCCCACCTCCGACTATATGGGGCAATATGCAGTTTCACTGCTACTTAAAGAACAAACAAAAAGACAGGAATGGTACAACTCTCTTGATTTGCCGGAAGAAAAAAAATGGATTATCCGTATTCTCCTTGGAGCAATTAAGGTATTCGACGACAACCTTGAAAACAAAAGCATCGTCCAACATTTCATCAAAAAATATCCCGATTCGCAATACTTGCCTTTCGCTAAAAGCTATAAAAATTCATTTCATTCAGGCACCTTTGAATTTGAGTTTGGCGGTGGGTATTACCAGTTAACCGGGCCGGTTTCCAATCTCCTTAAGCCCAACCATGCTTTTTATTTCGGGATGGGAGGTTTTGCCAACAGGGCTTACTGGTCGCTGTACTTTCTAGGGGCGGCTAAAACCAACTTACTTTTACCCTATTCGTTTACTACCAGCAGTGGAGAGGCTTACTCGTTAAACCAGGGAGAAGAAGTATCGCATCTGAACTTTGGCTTAAAGCTGGGATACCTTCTTTACCGATCAAACCGGGTGAAATTGTACCCATTTGGCAGTATTTCGGCAAACACTTTTGAAATGCCGGAACAAGTAGATCGGAACGAAGAAACGGTTTCTGTGAATACCTCATTCTGCCTGGGGCTTGGGGTATGTTCCGATTTTGACCTCTTCCGTTGGAAAAATATCTCAATGGAAACAACAAGCACATCACATCTGGGTTTAAGGCTTTCAGGCGGGTATCAAACCATGATTACAAACAATACCATGTTCCGTGGAAATGGCGTTCAGGCTATGGCTTCACTAATCTGGTGGATCGGCGATCTGTAAAAATTATAGCTTATTTTCCTTCAAAAAACAATTCCTCTTTGAGCTTCTTGATCCTGCTTACCGCGTAATCGTACTCGGCTGAACTGGTGTTGGGATTCTCGCGGGTAAATTGCTGATAATAGGCCAGGGCAAGGGTCGAATTCCGGTTCATTTCTTCGTGGGCAAGGGCCATGTCGTATAGCACAAGCGAATTGTTCGGATCAATTTCCCGTGTTTTTTCATAAGCCTTCAAGGCCTCTGGAAACATACGCTTCAAGGAAAGTACCCTCCCCAGATGATGATGGATATCGGCAGCAAAAGCAGGAAAAGAAAATTTGGCTGCCGTTTGAAGGTATTCGAGGGCACGGTCGATTTCGCCCAGTTTACGATACGACATCCCGGCATAAAACCACACGAAGGGATCGGAGGTATTTACATAAGCCATCGAATCGAGCAAATGGGCCGAAAAGGTATGATTTCCCGTGAAGTATTCGCAAATTCCTTGATTGGTTAGGTGAACCGGGTCGGAATTCCCTTCCAGAAGATTCACTTTCCGGTACATAAGCACTGCCCTTTCATAATCCTTGAGGTTGTTGTATTGGATGTAAGCCAATTTATTAAGGGCTGTTAAATGGCACGAATCAACAGAAAGAATTTCTTCAAGTACCTTCACCGCTTCCTTATCTTTTTCCATGCGCTGATAGCAGGTGGCCAAAGCCAGTCCCAAAGTCAGGTCGTTTGGGTTCAGTTCCCGGTATTTCAATAGCTGCTCTTTAGCCTCATTGTATTTTTTCATGCTGTACAAGGACGAGGCCAGCTTCCGCATAAAAAACAGGTTTTCGGGTTCAGCATCCAATAATTTCCGGTAAATATCAGCAGCCTGTTGGTCCATTTCGAGATTAGTCAACACCCCGGCCACTTTGCCCCAAAAAGCCTGACCAACCGTATCGGATGGCAAAATTTGCCGGTAATAACCAAGGGCCTCCCGGTAATTTCCAAGATTGTTGAACCCATCAGCGATGCCCTCAATAGCCTCGGTGTTTATCGAATCGAGCGAGAGGATTTTCTGCCAGTAGTGAATTGCCAACCTGAAGTTGAACAACTGGGCCGAACTGCGTGCCGCAAAACCAAGGTCAAGCGCATCGACATTGCCCTCTTCAAGTTTCTCGTCAACCAGCCCGATTACCTTGCTAAAGTGGCCTTGATAAAAGTTCTTTTCGATTTTTGACTGGGCGAAAAGCGAGGGCACAAAAGCGCCTGTCCAAAGGGCTATTATCAAAATAATTCGGGTCATTATTGCATGTTTAATTACTAATCCTGATTTTATGCAGAAGCCATTACCTTATAAGCCAGATAAGAAATTTATTTCAGCGCAAAATTTATAGGTACCGTGTAGCTCACCTTTACGGCTTTCCCTTTTTGTTTTCCCGGTTTCCACGCCGGCATTGAAGAGATTACCCTTATGGCTTCCTCGTCGAGCGAGGGATCGACCCCACGGGCAACCCTGGGATTCTCGACCATCCCATTTTCGTTAACCACAAATTGTACGTAAACCCGGCCTTGAATGCCATTTTCGCTTGCTTGTACCGGATATCTAACATTATCTGCCACAAACTTCCTAAGCATCTTTTCTCCTCCGGGATATTCAGGCATGTCTTCAACTATGACAAAAACCTCTTCATCGGTTGGTAAACCCGGTAATTCGTTCATTTTTTTCCTCGTTGCAGTTGAAATATTTAGCTTTCGCGCCAATTCCATGTCTTCTTTGTTGTTGTAATCAAACATCATCATAACTTCTCCTTCCGGAAGGTCTTTGTATTTAGGAGAAAGGGCAATAATTTCACTTGAATTGACCCTTGCAATAATGAATTCTTTAACATTCTGGTTTCCTGTTTCTTCAATATTAATTACCTGGTCGCGAAAGATCACGGATTTTTCAGCGTCGAACTTAATCTCCTCGTTGTCGAATGTTTTCTCACAAGCGAACATCAGCATTACAGCAATACCAACTGTAAAAGCAAGGATGTATTTTATGGAACCATACTTTTGTTTCTTATTATTAGTCATCATTTTAAATCGTTTTTTAATGGTTTGGATATTGAAAAAATTACTGGTAATAAATGGGTTTCCCCCAATTACCTGACTAAGGAGCAAGGCTTTGTATTTCCCTGCCGAAATCCCGGTACGGGATAGTGCGGCCCGATCGGCCAGGAATTCATGGTTTTCGCGTACCCATTGCCTGAGTATCCAGTAAAAAGGGTTAAACCATTGGAACACCATCATAAAATCGATGAAAAGTACATCGAAGGAATGTCCCTGGCGGGCATGTTCCAGCTCGTGATGGACCATGGCTTTCCAGTTTTCCTGGCGGGGCAAGTCAGAAGCGATGAAAACCAACGAAAAGAACGAATAAGGTGAAATCGACTTTCCTGTTAAAAGAAGCCGGGCCCGTTTCAGTTTAAAAACCCTGCTGCTCAACGACATGATCAGCAACTGCACCAAACCGTATCCTATCAATAAGATGGCAGCCAATGCACCAACCTTGTAAAACCAAAGCGAAGGACTGAAGGTCAGGAATTGCTGGCCCACCCTGGCCGGAAATCCCGAAGCCAACACGGTGACTGTTTCCAGTAGATTGGTATTGGCCAAACCTATGCCGTTTCCACCAAGGTCGGAACCTGAAGCAGCAGGAAGTGCATACCTGATCGTCACAAAGGGAAGAACGGAAGAGAAAAGCAAGACCGCGAGCAAATACAAACGACTTGTTTTCAGCATGTTTTCTTTCCTAAGCAGAAGCCAGTAAATCAGGGCAAAAACACCCAGGCTGATCCCCGATTCGATAATGTAGTTCAAATAGTTTTCCATCACTTTTCTTCGGCTAAGTCCTTTTTCACTTCATCCATCATGGTTTCCAAATCGCTTATGCTCAAGTTGTCGGTTTTGGCAAAAAACGAGACCAGTTCCTGAAAAGAATTTCCAAAGTAGCTGCCCACGAAATTTTTCAGATAGCTTCGGGTGTAAGCTTTTTTCGCGATCAACGGATAGTATTGATGCGACTTTCCAAAGGCTTTATGCCCCACAAAACCTTTCCGCTCAAGAATCCTGACTATGGTCGACACCGTGTTATAGGCCGGCTTGGGTTCAGGCATCCGGTCGATCAGGTCGTTCACGAAACCCTCGTCAAGGTCCCATAAAATTTGCATGATCTGCTCTTCAGCTTTGGTCAACTCTTTCATTTTCGTTTCATTTTCGTTTCACATTCAAATTCCGGAATGAATTCACTTCAAAGATATAACTAATATTTTAGTTTCAAAACTAATTCTTTAGTTTTTTTTCGAGCATTTTTTTATTTAGCTTTGGACACAAAATATTGAAAAGCCTCAGATAATATATGGTACGCAAGTGCTTAAAAATAATATTGATCCTACTTGTATTCATTCAAAGCAATGCATGCACCGAAGATGAACCTTATTCCGATCCCAATTACCCAACCATTCATAAAGCATTGGGCGATAGGGAGTACGAAAACAGGATCAGGCAATTTGAATCAACCCCGGTATTTGCTTGTACCCTACTCGATGATTATGGTTTTTTCGCTCTGGATCTAAAAAACACGAAGTATTGTCAGATCTGGGATTCGGTTAGGTCGGTTTTTTACCGGAACGAATTGGTCAATATAGCCAAGGAAGCTGCGGTTCGTTATTCTCTATTTACCGGCATCGAAGACAGTTTGCTGCTGACAGTGCAATCGATAAGCACCTTAAAAGGGGTATCGTACGAATCGTTTAAAACAGCCTATCCCGATTCGTTTCCCAATGCGTGGCGCATCCTGTTTCAGAACCAGGTTCACGAAGGTTTTCAGGTACGGGGCACACAGGTAGCCATAGTTATTGGCGAACAAAAAGTGATCTCCATCGGGGGAAACTGGTTCAGGAATATTTATTTACCGTCGTCGGGGCAAATGAGCGAAGAAGAAGCCCGTAGAATGGTATACAATATAAAAATGACGCACAAAAATAAGATTGTAATCCCAACCGAGGAAAGCAATTGGCGAACGGGAGTTTTGATGATCGTACCCGTTACCCGTTCCCTCCAGATTGAATTAAGGCTTTGTTGGGTGCTATATGTAGGCTCATGGGAAATTACAATCGATGCTTATACAGGGGAACGCATTTCGGCCATCAACCTCAACGAAATTTAACAATCAGATCGACATTTCGCTACGGAAGCGGTTCCTGAACCGCACAATTTTGGTATAACCTACCTCCTTCATCATTTTTATTGCTTTATCGAAGTGCCTCCCCACCTGTGAAGGTTTATGCGCATCGGAACCAAGGGTAAGCAATACCCCATTTTTGCAGGCAAGTTCCAAAATTTTCATGCTCGGGAAAAACTCAGCGCAGGGACGATCTAAGCCACTGGTATTCAATTCGATTACCAAGTTAGCTTCCTTGATAATTTTTAAAGCTTCTTCAAAAAGGTGGGTCTGGTCGCTCTCGGGCCAGCAATTGAACTTTTTAATCAGGTCGAAGTGCCCGATAATATCGAACAATCCCGACTTTGCGGCTTGCTTCAAACGGTCGAAGTACATCGCGTACACTTCATTGTTCGACCATTTTCCGTAAAGCGATTGGTCGCCATCGAAATTCCAATCGTCGATAAAATGAACTGATCCAATTACATAATCGACAGGAAAAAACCCGATAGTTTGTTCTATTTCTTCTTCCCTTCCCGGGAAATAATCGACTTCAAGGCCAAAGCGAACCTGAACATCCTCTGAAAAATCGTTACACAAACGGGTCAGGTTTTCGCGCAACACCGGGTAATCGATTCGTTGTACGGCCCAATCGACCGGAACAAGGGTTATGTGATCAGAAAAACCAATTTCAGAAATATCTTTTCTTCTGGCTTCTTCAAGATAACTGATATACGTGTCGGACCCGTCGGAGAAATTGGTGTGCATGTGGTAATCGACCAGATAACTCATAATTCGGTATTTTATTCATTAAAAACAGTGTACTAAAGTAACATTTTACTTGATCCTTTACCCCTTCTTTCAGGTTGGAACAACATCTGGTTATAAATTTTTATCAACAGCATGGTTTTATCTGAATGAAAAAAATATCTTATTTGCCGCCGGCAAAGCAATAACATAATTTTATACCTTACAGCCGTAAAAATTAAGGTTTTAAAAGCTATAAATACAATATGATGGGACAAATGAATTTTCAGGATTGGCACTATTGGTTTGCAGGTGCTTTTTTATTTTTTGTATTGGAAATTTTTGTTCCCGGTTTTATCCTGGGCAGTATCGGTTTAGGTTGCCTGTTGGCTGGCTGTGGGGCTTTATTGGGCTTTCCCCTTTGGATGAACATTATTTTGGCAATTACTGGTTTTTTCATTGGCATTTCGATGTTGAAACCCATTTTAAACCGTTTAGGAAAACCAACGACCCTAAAAACCAATGCCGATGGGCTAATTGGAAAAATCGGTAATGTTATTGAAAAAATTGACCCTGAAATTGGTCATGGTCGTGTAAGAATTGATGGCGACGATTGGAAAGCAGTTTCCGAAAATGGATTTGCTCTTGAGAAAGGCGATATGGTTGAAATTGTAGCCTTCGAAAGCATTGTAATCACGGTAAGAAAGATTGAACGCAACGGGCTGTTTGTTTCGCAAGAAAAACCCAAAGCAGCGCAAACCTTGAAAGAAAATAAAGGGCTAATAATTTCGCTTGGCAATAAAAAAGAGTTGGTCCATCACGAAGACCTTATCGGTTTTTACTCGAACCAGAAGATCAGCTACATGATCCTCACTTCAGGGAAGCAGGTTATGGTGGACGAATCGTTGGAAAAGCTGGAGGAACAACTCGACAACAAACTGTTTTTCAGGGCCAATCGTCAGTTCATCCTCTCTCACCGGATGATCAGGGAATTTAAACCCGACTTAGGGGGAGGCATCGTAGTAACCTTAAAACCACAGCAAAACCTGCCCGAAATCATTTCGGTAAGCCGTTTGAAAGCCCACGCATTTCGGAAATGGATAGGAAAACAGCTATAAAACCGAGGTGCATTCATCTCCCATTTTATTGCATTTGAGCAAAATCAAAGATCATTTGCTATTGTCAATACCAAAAGGCATTTAATTTTGACTCATTGTTTCACTCAAAAAAACATAGTCATGGAATTCGAAATTTGGCATTATTGGCTGGCAGCAGCTCTGATTTTTTTCATCTTCGAGATGGTCGTTCCTTCGTTTGTAGTGTTCAATTTCGGGATCGGTTCCCTATTCGGTTGCCTGGCAGCATCCATAAATCTATCGTTTGAATGGCAACTTGCCTTATTCAGTTTGGCTACCTTATCCAGCTTTTTTTTGATCCGTCCTGCTTTAAAAAAATGGGCCTATCAACGGTCGCAAAAAATCAAAACCAACATCGAAGCTCTTATTGGCCGTATCGGTATTGTTTCTGAAACAATTGACCCTGTTACCGGGAAAGGGCGGGTGAAACTCGATGGTGATGACTGGATGGCCCGCACAGGATCACCGGGCATCATTCCAACAAATACGCGAGTAAAGATCACAGACGTTAACAGCATCATTCTGACAGTCGAACAATTCAATCAATAACCATAGTCATTAACCAAAAAAAAATTAACACATGGACCCATTGGTAATTATTTTAATTCTCGTGGCCATATTCGTGGTCACGTTTACAGTAGCTGGTATCCGCATCGTTCAACAATCGGAAACCATGATTGTGGAACGCCTGGGCAAATACCACCGCACCCTTTCTTCGGGATTCAACATTATTATTCCGATCTTCGACAAACCCCGTCAAATTACCTGGAGGTATGTCAGGGAAGATTACGATGGAAGGAAAATAGTGATGTTCAGACAAAAGGACCGCATTGACCTGAGGGAAACCGTGTACGACTTTCCCCGCCAAAATGTGATTACCCGCGATAACGTGGGCACTGAAATCAATGCCTTGCTGTATTTCCAGATCATGGACCCCGTAAAAGCCACTTACGAAATCCAAAACCTTCCCGATGCTATTGAAAAATTGACCCAAACCACCTTAAGGAACGTAATCGGGGAAATGGACCTTGACGACACGCTTACCTCAAGGGACATCATCAACAGCAAATTACGAATGATTCTCGACGATGCAACCAACAAGTGGGGTGTAAAAGTCAACCGGGTTGAATTGCAAGATATCAATCCTCCGCGCGACATTCGCGATGCAATGGAAAAGCAGATGCGTGCCGAGCGCGACCGAAGGGCAATGATCCTTGAAGCCGAAGGAAAGAAAAAAGCCCAGATCCTTGAAGCCGAAGGATATAAAGAATCACAAATCAACAAGGCCGAGGGAGAAAAGAAATCAGCCATTCTTCGTGCCGAGGGCGAGGCAGAAGCCCGTATCAAAGTGGCCAGGGCTGAAGCCGAAGCCATTGGAAAAATTAAAGAAGCAGTGGGCGCAACAAGTGACCCCATCCAATACATGGTGGCCATAAAATACATCGACACCTTACAAAACATGGTTAGCGGCGAAGATACCAAAACAGTGTACATGCCTTACGAAGCGACCGGCGTACTCTCGTCGATCGGCGGAATAAAAGAATTGCTTACTGCAAAAAGGTAGTTCTTTTCAACTTAAGATATAGCATATTAACAAGTTATGAGTTAATAAAAAAAACACCCTTCCACACATAGGAGGGTGTTTTTCATTAGTTTTAAGTATAGTAGTAAATTCGAACCCTTAGAGAAGACAACATGGGGCGAGAGTTTTCGTTTTTTAAACAGCTTGACGCAATTTTGTCGTGAAAATTGTTTTATTTTATCATCTAATTCGATGTGTTTATGAAGAAACTGCTGGTTTTATTGGTACTTTTTTCCATTTCAACCCAACAAGGAAGATCTGAAAGCCCATTCAACATTGGCTTGAAGTACGGGATGAACACATCATCACTCAAAACCAACATCGATAAGGTACTTAACCAAAACATTTCTGAAATCAGCATTCAAAATTACATTGCCGGCGCTTTTGGAAGGATTTCGTTGGGCCGGCTTTATATTCAACCCGAAGCTTATTTCAACACCAAGGGAGGAATTGTAGTCACAAAAAACAGCTCGGGAGCATCGGTTATTGATTACAACAACCTGATCGATTACCAATCGATAGATGTACCAGTACTATTGGGTATCAAGCTTATCAACAAAAAGCATTGGAACATTAGGGCCAATATCGGGCCATTGTTTTCGTGGGTTACTTCAAGCAGTTTTTCCACCTCGATAAGCAATCTTTCGTATACCGACCTTAAGGAACGGCAAATGGGTTGGCAGGCTGGTTTGGGAGTCGACATCTGGTTCATCAGCATCGATGGCCGCTTCGAGTATCATCACAACATCTTAAATCCCACATCAGCCTATTCAGCCCGGAATCAAACCTTTATGGTTACAGCCGGCATTAAGCTATTCTGAAACGGACCAGTTTGCAGAGAACACAAATAAACAGGGACAAACCAAATGTGAGTTCCATCAGGATGAAAATTCAAAAAACGAACTTACTTCCGATCCAAATGAGATTCAGCATGTTAAAAGTAGTGTTCGGATGAAAGAATGAACAACAAAGTTAACTTTGTGTTGTTTCATGAATAAACGACACCTTTGATAGTCGATTTAAAGTCGACATCGCTGAAATTATTCTACTTTTGCGCGATTTCTAAAAAAGCACAAATCGAATGTTAATACGCAACATCGCAATCATTGCCCACGTCGACCACGGTAAAACCACCCTCGTTGATAAAATGCTCATGGCCGGAAAACTTTTCAAGGACCACGAAAGGCCCGGTGAACTCATCATGGACAGCAACGACCTGGAAAGGGAAAGGGGAATTACCATTCTGGCAAAAAATGCCTCAGTCATTTACAAAAATATCAAGATCAACGTGATCGACACTCCCGGCCACGCCGATTTTGGAGGAGAGGTTGAGCGGGTATTAAACATGGCCGATGGAGTGCTCTTGTTGGTCGATGCCTTTGAGGGTCCTATGCCTCAAACCCGGTTTGTGCTTCAGAAGGCAATTCAAATGGGTAAAAAATCCATTGTAGTAATCAATAAAGTAGATAAACCCAACTGCCGCCCCGAAGTGGTTCACGAATTGGTTTTCGATTTAATGTTCAGCCTTAACGCCACCGAAGACCAGTTGAACTTTCACACCATTTACGGTTCGGCCAAAGAGGGCTGGATGACCGACGACATTAAGGTAAAAACCGACAACATCACTCCCCTGCTCGATGCCATTCTTAAATTCATTCCTGAACCCAGGATAGAAAAAGGCAACACCCAAATGCTCATTTCATCAATCGACCATTCACCATATCTGGGTCGTATTGCTGTTGGCAGGCTTAACCGGGGTACGTTAAAAGAAGGTCAGATGGTGAGCTTGTGCCGCCGCGATGGGTCCATTGCACGTACACGGATCAAAGAGCTGAACACGTTCAGCGGATTGGGTCGAACCAAAACCACCCAAGTTGAAGCAGGTGATATTTGTGCCTTGATCGGAATCGACAGATTTGACATTGGTGAAACCATTGCCGACATCGATAACCCGGAACCCCTACCCACCATTGCCATCGACGAACCCACGATGAGCATGTTGTTCACCATCAACAATTCGCCCTTTTACGGGCAGGATGGAAAATATGTTACTTCACGCCATATATACGACCGACTTCAAAAAGAGCTTGAAAAGAACCTGGCCCTTCGTTTGGAGGAAACTGGAAGTGCTGATTCATGGACCGTATACGGACGAGGTGTGCTCCACCTCTCGGTACTGATTGAAACCATGCGCCGCGAAGGTTTTGAAATTCAGGTGGGCCAACCTCAGGTAATTTTAAAAACCATCGACGGGGTAAAATGCGAACCTGTCGAGGAACTTTCGATTGATGTGCTCGATGATTACGCAGGAAAGGTCATTGAACTGGTTACCCGCCGAAAAGGGGAAATGCTCACGATGGAAAGAAACCACGACCGTACCCTGCTTGAATTCCATATCCCTTCGCGAGGCATTATCGGGCTTAGGAACAACATCCTTACCGCAACAGCTGGTGAGGCCATCATGTCGCATCGTTATATCGAATACCAGC
>CAZSIK010000049.1:0-19318 GCA_964606515.1 uncultured Prolixibacteraceae bacterium | reverse complement strand
TGGGCCTGCGAAGAAGAGGAACGGGGCCCCATTGTGATTCCTGGCGATAAACCAGTAATTAGTGTACCAACAACTGTGGTGCTTGAAAAACTGGGCGCAGAAACTAATACGATAGAGTTTACCTGGAGTGCAGCCGATTTTGGATACCAAAGTGCCACCTCCTACCTGCTGCAAATCGATGTTGCCGGTAATAATTTCAGCAAACCTGCCGACATTATTACCACCACCGACACAACAGCAAAGGTTACTCAGGTAAGTATGAATACCAAATTACAAAGCATTGGTATTCCAGTGTCAACCGAAACCAATATTGAGGTGAGGGTAATTGCTTATGTCAGTCCCTATGTCGACTCGCTTTTCTCAGTGGCTGTCCCAATGAAAATTACTTTGTACCCTTCCACCTTCCCATCCATTTATATGATTGGGGCCTCTACAGGGGGATGGGATCCTGCTAAAGCCGTAGAAGTAGTTTCAACAGGAGAACCTTACATGTACACCACTATTGCCTATTTCGACGGTACAGATGGTAAGAATTTCCGTTTCTTCACCAAACCCGACTGGGGGTCATCATTGGGCGGTTACGATGTGTTTACCACCTATACAACCAGTTTACTTGAAGTTGCAACAGGCGATGGCGATCCTAATTTCAACTTTATTGGTACTGCAGGTTGGTACGAAATGTTGGTCAATACCCAAACCGGAACCATTGAAATGACCGCTACCACGAAACCCGTGATGTACCTTACCGGCGATGCAACCCATGGATGGAGCTGGGACGATCCCGTTACCGAACTGACTTGGGTGGGATACAAAATCTGGGAAGGCGACGTGAATTTTGTCAGCCAGAATGCGTTCAGAATCTTTATGCAGAAGGATTGGGGACCTACAAGCTATGGGTATAATGTCATTACCAATTACGACACCAACTACATCGATATCATGGAGGGCCATGGCGATCCCAACTGGCAGTTCAAAAAACCATCAGGGAAATACCATGTGAAAGTAGATCTGCGCATGTTATCGATTGTAATTACTGAAATCTGATGTTGCCTTGATCCGATTTGGAACAAGTACACAACCTGGTTTATGAATTTGCGAATACCATAATCATTAGAGCGCATCCCTTAGGGGGTGCGCTTCTATTTTCCTAATTCAATTTATGCTATGAAAATTATTCTATTTCTGAGTCTTTCGTTGGCAATCTCGTCTTGTACCTCATCAAAAAAGCCAATCAGCCTTTATTCCCCCGATAAAAATCTTAAAATCGAATTTTCTTTGTCCAAATCAGGTGAACCTACCTATAGTTTGTCCTTTAAAAAACAAGCAGTGATCTTGCCATCAACCTTGGGTTTCGATTTGGAACAATGGGGTTCGATCAGTAAAAACTTTGAAATTCTTCAAGTTAAGTCTTCATCGCATGATGAAACATGGGAAATGACCTGGGGCGAACAACGGCTGGTACAGAACAGGTACGAGCAGTTGCTGCTTGAATTAAAACAACAGGAATCCAATTTCAGAATGAATATCATTTTTCGGGTTTACAACGATGGTATCGGGTTCAGGTATCATTTTCCTGAACAACCCGGCCTTGACGAACTTTTGGTCATGGAAGAAAACACTCAATTCAGGATGAAAGGCGACCATCGGTGCTGGTGGGCTCCCGGTGATTGGGATATATACGAACATCTTTATAACGAAAGCTTTTTTACTGAAATCGATGCCCTTTCAAAACGCGACCACCCCAACCTGGCCCAAACCTTCATCCCATTTAATGCTGTAAATACACCAGTAACCATGAAGGCAAACGACGGGTATTACCTGAGCTTTCACGAAGCCAACCTTTATAATTACCCTGATATGACGCTTTTGCTCGATCAGGATAACCTGGCCATGAAAAGTACGTTGGTCGGTTCGAAAAACAATGCTTTTAAAGCAAGGTTCAAGGTGCCTTTTTCAACTCCCTGGCGAACCATTCAAGTTGCTGAAAAGGCAACAGAACTAATCGAGAGCAACCTGATCGTAAACCTGAACGAACCCAACAAACTGGAGGATGTTTCATGGATAAAACCAACAAAATACCTTGGAATCTGGTGGGACATGCACTTGGACACCAAAAGCTGGGATCGGGCCAGTGGCAAACACGGTGCTACCACCGAATATACAAAAGAATTGATCGATTTTGCTTCTGAAAACAACATCGGGGCTATTTTAGTCGAGGGTTGGAATACTGGTTGGGAACATTGGATCGGATTTGAAGACCGTGAAGGGGTTTTCGATTTCATCACCCCCTATCCTGATTACGATTTGAAAAAAGTAGTTGAATATGGAAAAGCTAAAGGGGTTGAACTGATCATGCACCACGAAACCTCGGCTTCTCCAAGAACCTACGAAGCCCAGTTGGATACGGCTTATGCCCTGATGCAATCGCTCGGTATTCACGCGGTTAAAACTGGCTATGTGGGTAAAATTATTCCTCAGGGCGAATATCATCACGGCCAATGGATGGTGAACCATTACAATAAAGTAATTGAAACCGCCGCCAAATACAAGATTGCTGTAAATGCTCATGAGCCTATAAAAGATACCGGGCGAAGGAGAACTTATCCAAACGAAATTTCACGCGAAGGGCTAAGGGGTCAGGAATTCAATGCCTGGGCTTCGGATGGGGGAAATCCTCCCAGCCACTTGCCTACCATTGCATTCACAAGAATGTTGGCCGGCCCGATTGATTATACTCCGGGCATTTTCAACATTAAACTTAAACCCTACAAGCCCAATAACCAGGTAAATACCACTTTAGCCCATCAGTTAGCCTTGTATGTGGTGATCAACAGCCCAATCCAAATGGCTGCCGATTTGATAACGCATTACAAAGGCCACCCCGCCTTTCAATTCATCCGCGATGTTGGGGTAAACTGGGAAAAAACCAAAGTATTGAACGGCGAACCCGGTCGGTTCGTTACCATTGCAAGGCAGGAAAGGGATAGTGGCAACTGGTTCATCGGGGCCATTACAAACGAAATGGCTCGCGAGATGGTGCTCAACCTCAACTTTCTCAACCCCGGCCAAAACTATTCGATGGTGGTGTACCGGGATGGTGAAGAGGCGCATTGGAACCATAATCCCACCGCGTACCAGATCGATAAAGCAACTGTAAACCAGAACAGTACAATAACGTTGAACCTTGCTGAGGGAGGTGGAACTGCAATAAGCATCATTAAAAAGGAATAGACTGTATTTCAATCTATAATATTGAAAAGTTGGATTGTAGAGTATAATTAAAAGAATTTACTAGTATTTTTGCCCAGCTTTTCAATAGATACTATTGTCATGAATTTCAAGGAAGGTTTACCCATACAGGTTCGGTTCAACGACATCGACGTACAAGGCCATGTGAACAACTCAGTATATTTTAACTACTTCGACCTTGGGAGGCTCGATTATTTCGGTTCTATTTTCGGCCACGACCTCGATGCCAGGGAAAATGGGGTTATCATTGCCAGCACCAAAACCGACTACCTGAAAGAAGTAGGACTTCACGACCCTATCGAAGTAATAACAAAAGTAGTGCGCTTGGGAAATAAAAGTTTCGATATTCTGCAACAGGTTAGAAACCGGGAAACCAAGTCAGTGCATTGCGAAAGTACTACGGTAATGGTTTGCTATAATTTTCTTACCCACGAACCGATTCCTATGTCCGTTGAATGGAAAAAAGCCATTATTGAATTCGAGAAATCCTTAGGTGAAGCTTAACTTGAAAGTAAACCTTCAGGTAGATCCATGATGATAACCATGTTTTCAGGATCAACTTTCAGGATCAATTCTTCGTTGATCGGAATCAAAATTTCCCTGTTTTGATAGGAAACAGTAAGTACTTGATTCCCTCCAAAATCGTCGACAGCAGTGATGGGTCCAATCTGCCCTGTTGATTTTTCGATCAGGGTATAACCCACCAGCATCGAAAGATAAAAACCTTCATCGGCCACAATCAGGTTTTCCTTCCAGGTAAAAAGCTTGCAGCCAATCAACAATTTGGCCTTTTCAAGCGAATCGAGAAAATTGAGTTGAATGTTGGCTGTGATGTCGCTCCTTACTTGCAGGGCATTGATGAAATAAGGCACTAAAAGCCCTTCAATTTCAACAAAAAGATAATCAAGATGCTCGAATGTATCCAGCATTTCTTCGGGAAAAACCACCATGAGCTCGCCATTTAGTCCATGGGTTTTCTTTACAAATCCAATCTCGCTGCACAATTTTCGGTCAATAGGCCTGTTCATGTTGAATATCAATAAGGCTCCAAAGATACAATCCTGGCTTCAAACCTGAACCACCTTCAACAATTTACTGTCGAAAATGACAAAAATCACGGTATGCTGTTTCCTGAAATTGTTAATTTCGGCTCAGTTCTGCTTTGCATATCCATCAATAAAATTCAGGTCATGAAGGTGTACAAGTTTGGAGGGGCATCGGTAAAAGATGCAGAGGGTGTTAAAAATTTAGCAAAAATTCTAAAACAAACCGAGGGTAACCTGGTGGTGGTGGTTTCTGCTATGGGAAAAACCACCAATGCACTGGAGCTACTGTTGAAGCATTATTATGCCCATGACCCTCGAAAATGGGAACAGCTTGAGGAAATCAAGAATATGCACCTTTCGGTTATGAAGAACCTGTTTGATAGCGACGATGAGATCTTTGCCATAGTTGATGCCCTGTTTTTCAGGATGGAAGACCGCCTGGATAAAAACCCTTCGCTTGATTACGATTATGAATACGACCAAATTGTATGCTATGGGGAATTGCTTTCTACCAGGATTGTCCATGCCTATCTTCAGAAAAAAGGGTTTTCCAGTATATGGAAAGACATCCGTTTTTGCTTGAAAACCAACAATAAATGGAGAAATGCCTCGATCGATTGGGCCCTTTCGGAACGGTTGGTGCAGGAAACCTTTTTATTCGACCAATCGGTTGTATATATCACCCAAGGTTTTATTGGTGCCACTATTTCCGACCTTACCACTACCCTGGGAAGGGAAGGGAGCGATTACACTGCCGCAATTCTGGGCAGCATGCTGGATGCCGAGAAAGTTGAAGTTTGGAAAGATGTTCCCGGAATTCTCAATGCCGACCCCCAGTATTTCGAAAACCCGGTAAAAATTGATTTCATGAGTTACCGCGAAGCAGTGGAACTTACCTTTTTTGGAGCAAAAGTAATTCATCCGAAAACAATTAAACCTCTTCAAAACAAGAAGATTCCCTTGCATGTAAGGTCTTTTCTCAATCCTTCGTCGCAAGGCACACTAATTGGCCCTGAACCTTCCGAATCGCAGAAGAATCCAATTCCCGTATTCATACTCAAGCCCAAACAAGTATTGATCACGATTTCGCAACCCGATTTCTCGTTTATGAACGAAGAAAACCTGGTATGGGTTTTCAAGAAGTTAGTAAAAATGGATATGAAAATCAATTTAATACAGCATTCAGCCCTTAGCCTTTCCTTATCGATCGACGCTCCTGAAAAAGGAGTGCTCGACTTGATCGAGCAATTGGCCGAACAATTTGATGTTCGCTATAACGATGGTTTGGATTTGCTCACCATCCGGCACTATACCCCCGAGGCCATTGCCCGCGAAATATCGCACCGGATGGTTTATGTAGAACAACGTACACGCCACATTGTACGTTTTCTGGTGAAACATTAAATGAATTTGTCGCCCTTGGAAATCTTCACATCATTCACAAACTGACGGATCTGTTGTTCATTTTCTTTCTTACAGATCAAGAGTGTGCCATCAGACTCAACCACGATATATCCATCGAGGCCTTGGACTACAACCAATTTATTATTGGGTACGTTTACAATACAGTTATTGGTATCGTACAAGCTAACCAAAG
Source organism: uncultured Prolixibacteraceae bacterium (assembly GCA_964606515.1). Taxonomy (GTDB): domain Bacteria; phylum Bacteroidota; class Bacteroidia; order Bacteroidales; family Prolixibacteraceae; genus CAZSIK01. The sequence continues at coordinate 13,426 of CAZSIK010000049.1, read as the reverse complement.
CACCATGAACAGCATTCTGGTGTTGGTCTTTTTGATAGTTATCCCACATCGAACCCCATGTCCCAAGGTCGCTCCAACCAAAATCGGCACAAAGTACATGCACATTTTTAGCTTTTTCCATCACGCCATAATCGATCGAGATGTTGGGGCATTCAGAATAAGTTTTATTAAGAAAGGCACTCTCGCTGGGAGAATTAAACATTTTTTCCCCTTTTCGGAAAGCATCGCTCACTTCGGGCAAATATTCATCGAATGCTTTCAGTATCGACTTCAACGACCAGATAAAGATCCCTGAATTCCAAAAGAATTCGCCACTTTCGAGAAAAATTTTAGCCATTTTCGAATCGGGCTTTTCAGTGAAGGTTTTCACCTTATACAAGTTGTCGGTACCTCCAAAATCGATCTTCTTTGCCACCTGAATGTATCCATAACCAGTTTCTGGCCTATTGGGTGTGATCCCTAAAGTTACAAGGGCATCTTTGCTGCCGATAAACTGTAAGGCATAATTCAACTGATTAATGAAATGCTCTTCCTTTGTAATCAGGTGATCGGAAGGAGCTACAATCATCTGTGCATCAGTATTTATGGACTTAATTTTATAGGCAGCATAGGCAATACAAGGAGCCGTGTTCCTGCGCATGGGTTCACATAATACCTGCTCCTCATTTAACTCAGGTAATTGTTCCAAAACTAATTCTTTATAATCCTGATTGGTAACCACCATAAAATTGGATGCGGGTGCAATCTTTTTCAACCTTGAATAGGTTTGTTGGATCAAGGTTTGACCCGTGCCCAATATATCAAGGAATTGTTTCGGGCGCGAGGTACGGCTTAATGGCCAGAATCGACTTCCGATCCCACCAGCCATGATGACACAAAAGGTATTATTCATCTGATTAAAAATTTTTCAAATAAGGCTAAATATATCGAATTATAATACCTTCTGCCAAAAAAAACCATCATTTTTTAGTTGCGCTTCCTGATATCCCCGCCACTTGAACGGTGAACCTCTACAAATGAAGGATTTCCAGAATAGCTGATGTCGGCTCCGCTACTGGCACTGGCATCAATCTTATTATTGACATGTACCTTTATATCGCCAGCACTCGATGCATTGAGCTTGCAATCGTTCACCTGAAGATCATCGGCCTTAATGTCGGCCCCGCTACTGGCACTACCATAAAAAGTATTGGCTTTCCCTTTCAAAACCAAATCGGCCCCACTACTTACTTCTCCTTCAAGAAAATCAGCCTCGGTTTCCAGTTTAACATCGGCCCCACTGCTCACATTCACTGAAAGCTTTTCGGCCCTTAATATGGTTTCGCCATACACATCGGCTCCCGAAGAAGCTTTGATTTTCTTTAGCTGTTTATAATTTACATATACATTCAGCTTTCTCGATTTTTTTATGCTCCCTTCAACATAGCAATGAAGGGTATTGCCTTCAACCTTGGTTATGACACATTCCTGAAGGTTTTCGTCGGTTTCAACGATCACCTTTTCTTCATCTCCCTGAAAGAGGTACACATTTACACCACTACTTGCACTAAGTTCATCGAACGATACAACAGTACGCAACTCTTTGGTAACATTACCATTACCATAAACGACCTTGCTCAGGTTCAAGGCACAAGCATTAAAATTTAGTAAGAAAATAAAAATCATTGGAATTAAGAACAGTTTGTTTTTCATGACGGTTACATTTATTAAGTACGTTGTTTTCGAATGAGACGAAAATAGGCTGAAATAGTTACTATCAGATCATAAAAATGGTTAGAAGATAAATTGAATCGGTAGACAGCATAAAATTACAGGTCAATTTTAAAAAAAAGATTGGGTTTGCAATTCTGCTGACATACTGTTGTCATACGAGTCGATTTTCTTTGTAGCGTTAAACCAAAAAAATTAAAATGCTATGGAACGCAAAAAAATTGAAAAAATTCTGGTGCTGAAATGCACCCTTCAATCTTCCTTGAAAACCTTGATCAACGACATTGGAAGCCTGCCCAACAATTTGATGGACAAGGTAACAGAGCTCGGTCTTGAGGTCTTGGGCGCTCAAATATGGCAATACCAAGCTTCGGATGGGAAACCCGACACTTCGTTTGCACTCGACATCTGTATCCCTGTAAAAGAGCAAAAAGGAAACCCTGGAAATTTCAGCTTCGATTATTTAAAACCAATCGAATGCATAAGCGAAATCCACAAAGGTTCCTGGATGAAATTGGGCGATACCTACCAAAAAGTATTGGGCGAAATGTCGAGGAAGGGAATTGTATCTACCTGCACCAGTCGGGAAATTTATCTGGTTTGCGATTACGTGAACCAGGAAAACTGCCTTACTGAAGTTCAAATTGAAGTTCAATAAGCAATAGCCATGAAAAGAGTAAGTCGGGGCGATGAGTCCCGATTTCTTTTTCAGGATATTCAAGCAAAAGAGTTAGTTTTGTTTTTCTTATTTAAAACTGAATTCAAGCATGAATCGTATCGATCGGCTCAATGCCATGTTGATACAATTGCAGGGCAAACGAATTGTTAAAGCCCAGGAAATTGCCGATCGCTTCAGCATCAGCCTGCGCACAGTGTACCGCGATATCAGGGCATTGGAAGAAGCCGGTGTCCCCATCGGAGCTGAAGCTGGTCTTGGATATTACCTAATGGACCATTACCATTTGCCTCCTGTAATGTTTACAGCCGACGAAGCTTCTGCCTTGCTTTTTGGTGAAAAGTTAATGGAAAAAATGAGTGATCAGAAAACCAGGGATAATTTCTGTTCAGCCTTATATAAAATAAAGGCCATTTTGAAACCTACTGAAAAAGATCATCTCGAAAAGCTCCAGAATCGCATTGCAGTATACAATTTCAGCACTCAGGGGGACAAATTCAAGCACTTGTATCTTAGCGAAATTCAAAACGCACTGGTCAATAAGATGGTGCTCGAAATTGACTATGAAGCCAAGTTCAGCGAGGCACCTGAGACAAGAAAGGTAGAACCAATTGGCTTATGTCATTATGGTACCCGATGGCACCTTTTTGCCTGGTGCAGGCTTCGCGAAGATTACCGCGATTTTCGGCTCGACCGCATTCGTTCGTTGGCACTTACCTGCGAAAGTTTTAAGGGGAAACAGCATCTTTCAATCGAGGAATATATGCAAAGCGTTACCCCCTTTTCGGGCGAACCCAACATCTCGATCAGGGTGCCCAAGGAAAGGCAAAAATACCTCGATGAATCGAAATATTGGTATGGGTTTGTGTCGGAAGAAGAACTGGAGCAAGAATACAGAATGCATTTTGTAAACGACGAACTGAAAGGTTTTGCCGCCTGGCTGCTTAATACCGGAAGTTATGCTATTGTTGAAGAACCTGCCTCTTTACGAGATTGTCTCCACCAATGGGTTAAGTGTATGGCCGAGCGGTATCTTGGATAGGAAGAAGTAAGAAGGCAGAAGGGAAAAAGTTCTGTGGAAATCTGCGTAATCTGCGGGAGATTAGTAAAGACGCAAGAATAAATCACAGGACTTGCATGACAGGCATAGGGTTTTCTGCGGAAATCAGCAAAACCTGGGGGAGAGCAGGAACATTATTCGGGCGTAATTATTTCCTTTGCTCTTTCTGATAAGACTATAACTTTGTTCGATTTGCATTCGGCAACACCACCCGATACCTTGAAATACCGGGTTATGTCCTTTCCAATGCTAACCCTGATAAGCCCTTCCAGTAATGTAGCAACAATTGGGGCATGGTTATTCAGAATTTCAAAAGCTCCTTTCGATCCGGGTAATTTGACCCGATCGACTTCTTCGGCAAGGACAACACTGTTTGGGGTAATAATTTCAAGATACATGGTTTTGGGCTTTATTTTTTTTCCTTGATCATCTTTTCTCCTTTCTCAATAGCCTGTTCAATGGTTCCCACAAGGTTAAATGCAGCTTCAGGATATTGATCGACTTCGCCGTCCATGATCATGTTGAAGCCCCTGATGGTATCTTCGATAGAAACCAGTTGTCCCTTTAAACCGGTAAACTGTTCGGCCACAAAGAAGGGTTGCGAAAGGAAACGTTGCACCCTACGGGCACGGTGCACCACCAATTTGTCGGATTCAGAAAGTTCATCCATTCCCAGGATGGCAATGATGTCCTGTAATTCGTTATAGCGTTGCAACAGTTGTTTTACCCGTTGCGCACAATTGTAATGATCGGGTCCAACTATTTCGGGATTGAGTATTCTTGAGCTGGAATCGAGCGGATCGACAGCAGGATAAATCCCAAGCTCGGTAATTTTTCGGCTCAACACGGTAGTCGCATCCAAGTGCGAAAAAGTAGTAGCCGGAGCCGGATCGGTAAGGTCATCGGCAGGTACATAAATTGCTTGTACTGAAGTGATGGAGCCATGTTTGGTCGAGGTAATCCTCTCCTGCAAGGCCCCCATTTCGCTGGCCAAGGTAGGCTGATAGCCCACAGCCGAAGGCATGCGCCCCAAAAGGGCCGATACTTCGCTTCCGGCTTGTGTGAAACGGAACACATTGTCGATGAAGAACAAGATATCTCGGCCACCCGATTTTCCATCACCATCACGCAGGCTCTCGGCAATTGAAAGGCCAGAAAGGGCCACCCGGGCACGGGCTCCAGGGGGTTCGTTCATTTGCCCAAAAACAAGGGCCAACTTCGAATGAGCTAAGCGTTCATGATCAACTTTCGAGAGATCCCAGCCCCCTTTTTTCATATCTTCCCTGAATTCTTCTCCATAGTCGATGATTTTAGCTTCAATCATTTCGCGAAGCAGGTCATTTCCCTCACGGGTACGCTCGCCTACCCCAGCAAAAACCGATAGGCCTGCATGGGCCATAGCAATGTTATTGATCATTTCTTGAATAAGCACTGTTTTGCCTACACCGGCTCCTCCAAAAAGGCCTATTTTTCCACCCTTTGCATAAGGTTCTATCAAGTCGATTACCTTGATCCCGGTAAAAAGAATTTCCGATTCAGTAACCAGGTCGGCAAACGGCGGGGGATCCTGATGAATTTTTACCCCTTTGGTTTTATCGACCGGGTCGAGTCCATCGATGGGCAAACCGGTAACATTCAGTAAACGGCCCAATACTTTTTCTCCTGAAGGCATAATGATGGGATTCCCGGTAGCTTCAACCGGCATTCCTCGTTTCAGCCCGTCGGTCGAATCCATGGCAATGGTCCTTACCGACTTTTCACCGATATGCTGTTGACATTCCAATACCAGAGGAGCTTGACCTTCCCTGACAATTTCAAGGGCTTCATAGATATCGGGGAGAGAACCCAAATCGTCGAATGCAACATCGACAACAGGGCCAATTACTTGAATTACTTTACCAATAATTGACATATCGTTTGTTTTTTCAGACATCTAAATTAGGGAATTTTCAACAGAAACGACCCGATCAATTACTATTTTTAAATTGTTGGGGAGAAAAATACAACACGAAAGTAAAATAGAATTCAGTTTATACGGCTTTTTACTTATCCCTGTTCATCAATTGTTTGGCCAATTCGAGCAAACCACTCTTTTTTTCTTCCTTAACTTCCACTTTTTCAAGCGAACCAACTGCCAGCCGAAAATAGAGTTCCATTTTTTCGCGGGTAATTTTTTGGATGTTCAGTTGTTCAAATATTTCACATACTGCCTCGACCTTGTCATTACGGACAAAGTTAGTTGAAGCGTACCATCGCTCCAATTCTTTTCGGGATGGCTCGTCGGCAAGCTCCCATGCTTTAATAAAAAGGTAGGTTTTTTTATTGGCAGTAATATCTCCTCCGATATTTTTTCCGAACGAGTTGGTGTCGCCAAAAGTGTCGAGCAGGTCATCCTGAAGTTGAAAAGCCATACCTAAGTTATACCCAAATTGTCCAAGGTTTTCTACATCTTTATCGGAAGCTCCGGCCATCATTGCCCCAATTTTTAAACTTGCCGAAAGCAACACAGCTGTTTTCAATCCGATCATCACCAGATACTCTTCTTCGTTTACATGGGCCCGCGTTTCAAATTCCATGTCGTATTGTTGTCCTTCACAGATCTTGAGCGCAGTTTGCGTGTACAGGGTCAATATTTGTGCATAGCACGGGCAAGCGATCTGGGTAATGTATTCATACGAAAGTATCGACATGGCATCGCCCGAGAGAATTGCGGTATTGGGCGAAAAGGCGAGATGTACCGTTTTCTTGTTCCTTCTCAGATCGGCATTATCCATAATGTCATCGTGCAACAGGGTAAAATTATGGAACAATTCGATGGCCATAGCTGATGGCAAGGCTTTGGAATATTGGTTTGAATAAAGATCATAAGCCATTAACAATAAAACAGGCCTAAGTCTCTTGCCTCCCATATTTAACGTATATACCACCGGCAAATACAAATTTACTGGTTCCCGGTGTTTTAATTTTTCAATTTCTACAGTAAGGGCCTTTGAAAAGAGGTTGTATAACTCTTCGAAATGTTGCATCAAGTATTATTTTTTTCCTTTATCGGAAAGGTTGTTTTTAATTTGTAGTTCTTCCAGGTTGATGTCTTCCTCTTCGTTATAAATTTGAAGCATAGGCTCACTGAAGGATTTCGTGGTGATGAACCTTTCAAAACTAATCAGAAGTGAAGGCAAAACAACTAAATTCGAAAGGAGTGCAGTGGTCAACGTGATGCACATCAGCATTCCAAGTGCTTGTGTCCCTCCAAAACTCGATAATGAAAAAATGCCAAAACCACAAAAGAGGACTGCATAGGAATAAAGCATCCCCACCCCGGTTTCTCGCAAGGAACATCTAACCGATTTTTGAATGTTCCAATTGGTAAGGGCAAGTTCCTGCCTGTATCGGGCTAAAAAATGAATTGTATTGTCGACTGTTATTCCAAAGGCTATACTGAAAACGAGAATGGTTGAAGGTTTGATCGGGATTCCGGCATATCCCATCAGTCCGGCAGTTACAATCTGCGGGATGATATTTGGAACCAAGGAGATGATAATCATTGGAGCCGAAGGGAACATCGATGCCATACAAAGCGAGATAAGGATAAACGCGAAAACCAAGCTCTGAAATAAATTGATCACTAAATATTGATTTCCTTTAAAAAATACCACGCTCGATCCCGTAATTACAATATCAAAATCTTCTTTCGGAAAAATTTCTGAGACATCTTTATTGAATTGATCGTATAATTCAATCATTTTTTTCGTTCCCACATCTTTCATCCTGATGCTGATACGGGTTTTTTGCATGGTGCTGTCGATAAAGGAATGAGCCAGACTTAAATTGCTTTCTCCATTTACGGCATACGACAAGATGAAATTCCGCTCAGTGGAACTTGGCAGGGAATAATATTGTTCATTGCCATTATAAAAAGCCTGCCGTGCCATTTTTACCACATTTAACACAGAAATCGAAGTCGAAAGTTCTTGATGGCTCATCAGGATTTGGTCCAATTGCTCCAATTTTTTTAAGGTGGAAGCCTGGATCACGCCATTGGGCTTCCGGGTATCAACAATAATTTCGAGGGGCATCAAACCATCAAAATTATTTTCAAAATAATGAAGGTCGATGTAGATTGGGTCGTGTTTGGGAATATCGTCGACCATATAACCAGTAGTATGCATTTTTGTAATACCGACGATACTGACAAGCACAACAGAAACCACAATAGCATAAATCCATTTTCTATGGTGTTGAGTGATGAAGATCAGCTTTTCAAGGATGATGAAAGTTCCCTTTCGATCGAGGTGCTTGACATGCTTTGATTTTGGTGGTGGCAGCAAACTGAATATAATGGGAATCAATAATATGGAAAGGATAAAAAGTGCAATGATGTTCAACGAAGCCACAATTCCAAATTCCCTCATCACTTCGCTGCTGGTTATTGTAAAGGTGGCAAAACCACATGCAGTGGTAAGATTGCTTAGAAAGATGGGCGTACCCTTTTTCTGTAACACACGTTTCCATGCCCTGATTTTATTGCCATGAATCTGATATTCGATATGAAATTTAGTCAAAAGATAAACACTGTTGGGAACCCCGATAACGATAAGAAGGGGCGGGATCATGCCTGTTAATAGGGAAATTTGAAACTGAAACAAAACGATGGTCGCCAGTGAAAAAATCACCCCGATTAAGACCACCATAGCAGGAAAAAACATGGCTTTAAAAGAGCGGAAAAAGAAATAGAGTATGGCCAAACAAATCAATAAGGCCAAACCGGTAAAAAGAAAGATTTCGTGTTTGATCCTGATGGTATTGATCACCCTGATATAGGGAAGGCCGGAATAATGTAATGTTTGCCCAACGCGTTCTTCAAAATTAGTACCGATTGCTCTGATTTTTTTTACCATGGCTTCACGTTCGATGCTCTTCATTTTGTCTTTATTCATGGTCAATGCCACCAAAAACGAATGAGTCGAATCGTTGTATAAATAACCTCTGTATAGTGGGATGCTTCTGAACGTTTTCGCCAGACGGTCCAACTCACTTTGAGTAGCTATGGTGTCGGGAAAAACAGAGAAAATATCGAATTTTTTTCCTTCCGTATTCTTAACTAATTGATAGGAATTGGGAATAGACAGCATGTTTTCAACACCATCTACTTGTTTTAGTTGTTCACAAAATTCCTTCCATCGGAGAAAATGATCGAGTTGAAAAAAATTACTGTCCGAAAGACTGATGACGATCAGGTTGCCTTCCTCCCCAAATGTTTTCAGAAAATTTTGATAATCATAGGATGCAGAATCTTTTTTAGGCAATAAAGGTGCATATTCGTACGACATTTCAACCTTCATAGCCTGAAAGGCCATAAAAACAGACAATGCAATCACAACCACCAGAATTCCAATTCTGTATCGTAAAATAAAACTGGATAATTTATGCCACATTTTTGTAAAATAAAAATTAGGCCGAAATTAGTATTATTCACCGACTTTAACAAAGTACAGATAAAAAGTAATGGATGATTGTTTTTCATGGCCTGTTGATTAAATTTGTGGATTGAAGATCATTCAAAAATGACACAAATTTTCATTTTCTTATCCATTGTTGGAGCAACAGGTCTTTTTCTGTACGGGATGAAACTGATGGGCGAGTCGGTACAAAAAATTCTTGGCGAAAAATTGAGGATGATGCTTTCTTCAATGAGCTCCAACAGGTTATGGGGAGTATTATCGGGGATTTTTATCACCGCCCTGATCCAATCTTCTTCGGCAACCACGGTCATGGTAGTCAGTTTTGTTAATGCCGGGGTAATACGGCTCATCGACGCCATTGCAGTAATTATGGGGGCTAATGTGGGCAATACCTTTACTGCATGGATCATTTCTCTGGTGGGTTTTCAATTTGATCTTTCGATGATTTCCTTGCCCCTGATTGGGATTTCGCTGCCCTTCCTGTTTTCCACCAATCGAAAATTACGAATATGGGGTGAATTATTGCTAGGGTTTTCGCTGTTGATCATTTCAATGCGCTTTTTATGGCAATCAGTCCCCGGGGTACACGATTCATGGGTTAGTTCGTTCATTGCGACCATAACCTCTTGGGGTGTACTTACTTATATGACTTTTTTCTTAGCAGGAGCCGTATTTACCGTTCTTGTGAAATCGTCGAACGCGATATTGGCCTTAACCATTGTGTTCTCCATTCAAGGATGGATCGGATTTGAGCACGCGGTGCTGATGGTGCTGGGAGAAAGCCTTGGCACTACCATCTCGGCCATAACCGCTTCAAAAAAAGCAAGTGGGACCGCTAAGCGTGCAGCCTTGGCCCATTTCTTTTTCAACTTGTTCGGGGTTATCTGGGCCTTATTGTTGTTTCCTTTTTTTATAAAGCTTATTGTTTGGGGGTTTCAACTAATCGGAGGGAAAGACCCCTTCATGAATAAGGAAGCCATTCCAATTTCAATCGCCTTGTTCCATACCATGTTCAAATTAATGAACATGGTTTTACTGCTTCCGTTTACCAATCTGATCAAAAATTTGCTTACCCGGGTTGTTCCCACTGTTACTACCGGTGAAAACGATTTTAAGTTCAGCCACATAAAAATCGGGCTGTTGTCGACCCCAGAAGCTTCATTGTATCAGGCAAAGATGGAAACCATGGTTTTTGCCGAAAGGATCCGTAAGATGTTTCGGAATCTGGAGCGTTTGATGGCACTTCATCAAGATAAAGATTTTCAGGAGTTGAAAGAAAAATTGTTGGCCGAAGAGAACTTTGCCGACCGGATGGAACACGAAATTGCTGGATACCTTACCAAGGTGGCCGAGGGAAGGTTGAGCGAATCGAACTCATATCGGCTTAGGGCCTTGTTTAAAATGATCGACGATATTGAAAGCATTGCCGACTCGTGCATCAACATACTGAATGCCATAAACCGCCAACGCGAAAACCGGATCGTTTTTCCTGAATCGATAAGAAACAACATCCTTTTAATGATCAATATGGTAAACGATGCTCTTGATTTTATGGTTACCGTGCTTACTCATAGTGAAGAACTCCCCCTGAGTATGGCCCAAAACATTGAACAAGAAATTAACAATTTCAGGGATATCCTAAAAAGTGAACACATAAACAACCTTGCCAATGGCCTGTACAGTTATGATGAAGGCATTATTTACAACGACATTATTTCTCAATGTGAACGAATTGGCGATTATTCAATAAATATTGTTGAAGCCTCAAAGAATCAAATTTAAAATCTAATAATTGACTTGGGCAATTTTGTCTTTGTCCCATTCTTTTTTCAAAAGTTCTATTGCTTTTTTGACGGTTGGGTCCGATTCATAAATGAAGGTAAAGAAACCTTTTTCACCTAAAATATTTCTTGAAATATAAGCATAAAGCTGTGTTTGAATCAAGGCTTTTGATTCGTTAAGCTCCGACACAGAATAGTTGATGCCTTTCTGGCCAATTAAAAGAAGTAAGCTATTGAACACGTTGGCTTTATCTAAATATTCTTTCAACTCGGCCACGCTTTCGAGTTTCTTGAGTACGTCCCTATTCTCGTCTGAATAGCCCAAAGCAAAAGAATGGATTAGGTTTCTTGAAATTACGTTGGCAAAAAAGTTGGTAAAGCCTGAGGTATCGGCAGGCACGAAAAAATCGGGCATGATGCCGCCTCCGCCATGTACTTTTCTTCCTCCTAAGGTAAAGAACTGGAGGGTATCGGCCAAATGGATGCTGTCTTTTTCCACAAGTTCGTCGTTTTCTATCCTTCTTCTGATATCCAGATAATAATCGCTTTTACCGTTGGAGTATGGTTTTTGGATACTTCTTCCACTTGGGGTATAAAATCTTGAAACAGTAAGCCTTAATGCTGAACCATCGATGAATGGAATTTGTTCCTGTACTAATCCTTTCCCAAACGAACGCCGACCCACCACCAATCCACGGTCGTTATCCTGGATAGCACCAGCAAAAATTTCACTAGCCGATGCTGAATACTCATCGATCAAAACCACAACATCGCCCTCTTCCCATGAACCCTTACCGGTAGCACGATAATCTTCCCTGGCCCTGCTTTTTCCCTGGGTGTAGACAATCATGGCCTGGTCGCCAAGAAATTCATCGGCCATATGGAAAACCGATTGCAGGTACCCTCCCGAATTGCCACGCAAATCGATGATCAATTTTGTGGCTCCTTCTTCTTTGAGTTGAATTAAGGCGTTAACGAATTCATCATAAGTGGTTTCAGCAAAACGGTTCACCTTTACAATTCCGATCCGGTTAGAAATTTTAAACGCAACATCGACACTGTAAAGAGGAATTTCGCCTCGGGTAATCTCAAAGTCGATGGGCTTATCAATGCCCCGGCGTTGTATCCCAACCTTCACCTTGGTTCCTTTTTCTCCTTTTAGCAAGGAAACGATGCTGTCGCTCGGGATACTTTTCCCTGCAACGAGCTTATCATCGACCCAAACAATCCTGTCGCCTGCCAATATTCCCAGGCGGTGCGAAGGTCCCCCCGAAATTACCTCAACAACCATCACGGTATCGTTTTGCATCACAAACTGAACGCCAATACCACCGAAATTTCCCCTCATTTCTTCGCTTACTGCTTTCATTTCGTTTGCCGGAATGTAGGTAGTATGGGGATCAAGTTCGTTTAGAAGCCCCGGGATAATTTTTTCGATGAACTGGTTTTTATCGATGCTGTCGACATAATCTTTTTCTATCAACCTAAGGATAAGTGAAACTTTATCGCTTTGGTAAAGGTTTACGGGATTGACCCGAAGAGCTGAAGTGGTTCTTTGGTTGATCTGAGTACCTAAAACTATACCGGCCACTACAGCAAACGACAACAAAACCGGCAATAGTATTTTTGTATTTTTATGCATTTAACAATCTTAATAAAAAAGTCCGGTAAAGAACCGGACTATTAATCTTATCTATTCATCGACTTTATTCACCCAAGTATTTTTTCACTGTCTCCAATAAATCTTTCGATCGGATTGGTTTAGCAAGATAGTCGTCACATCCTGCTTCAAGGGCTTTTGTTCTGTCATCGGACATGGCAAAGGCGGTTTGGGCAATAATGATGACTTCTTTATGGTTTTTCTTTATTTCGCGTGTTGCATCGTATCCATTCATTTCTGGCATTTGTAAGTCCATCATAATGAGGCTTACTTCTGGATTATCGTTAACGAAATTCACGGCTTCAATACCATTTTTTACCCATTCGATATGCACATCAAGTTTTGAAAGAACGGCATTTAAATAAAGATAATTTGACTCTACATCTTCTACAATTAAAACTAATGGTTTTTTATTTGTATCCATGATTCCGGTATTTTTAAAAAGCTAAAATTACATAATTGGTTTTGATTAAGCAATAAGGGTCACGATATATTATTTTGTTCCAAATAAGGCAGGATGATAAAAAAAGTACTTCCTTTTCCTAATTCCGACCTCACTTCAATAGACCCTCCCATTAATTCAACAAGGCCTTTCGAAATGGTCAATCCCAAACCGGTACCTCCATAAAGCCTGTTTTTATCTTCTATTTTATTAAACCGTTGGAAAATATAATCGAATTTGCCCGGATCGATCCCAATTCCTGAATCCTTGATATACATTCTGATGAACCCGTTTTCGAGTGTGTATCCGATTTCAACTTCTCCCTGGTCGGTAAACTTTACGGCATTGGATATTAGGTGCATAAAAACCTGATTCAGGCGATGACGGTCGGATACAATTCGTACAGGATGTTCCAATCGGCTACCTTTTATTACCTTGATTTGATTTTTGCCCTCGGAGATAAACGATTTTTCAGCATGGTCGATTACCGATTCAATCAATGGATTAATGTTAAACTCACCCATGCTCACACTCATTTGTTCGGCTTCCAATTTCGAGAAATCGACAATACTGTCGATTAGTGAAACCAGGTTGTTCCCGTTGTTTTGGATCACATCAATGAAATAATTCCGGTC
>CAZSIK010000048.1:0-19587 GCA_964606515.1 uncultured Prolixibacteraceae bacterium | reverse complement strand
GATATCCTTAGGAGTGATCTACCAAAGATTCATTACATTCTGACAATCCAACGCTGGTGACGCTAAAAGCATCATGTTCAGACCGGTTTGTTTCCTTCCATAAAACCCTCCACAAAAGTCAGTACTGCATGTACCCCATCAATAAAGGTTGCATTAATTTTCAAAGTTGAAAGAGAAATTCTTGATTTAAACACAATGTTGATGGATCCCTTTCCCGAATATGGCTATGCTTCCCCTTCTTTTTCTTTATTTTTAAAAACTGAAAAAATCTTTGAAAAACCTTCCTTGAACGACTCGGTGCTCTCAGAAAAGGCATCTTTCAACTCGTCCCATTTTTCATCAGCGGTATCCATAAGCTCATCGTACTTACTTTTCAATTCGCTGCTTTTTTCTTCCAGTTTATCGATTTGTTCGTCGAAGGTCGCTTTCAATTTATCTTCGACTTCATCTCTTTTAAGCTTTAAGGATTCAATTTTCTCATAGAGTTCATCAATTCCTTTTCCAATCGAATCTTTCATTTCTTGTTTTTCCATAATTCATGTTTTTAATTGATACAAAATTAAAAATTTAGCATCTCGATCCTCAGAATGGTTAAGGATTTTTTGGAATTAATTATTAAAGAAACCCATTAATTATTCGTAAAATGATAAAAAAAATGTATCTTGTCGTTTGTTTAATTAATTTAAAATAATTGCTATGGCAAAGAAAATTGAAGAAATAGAAGGAATCGGGCCAGTATTTGCTGAAAAACTGGTTAATGCAGGGATCAAAACTGTTGAATTTCTTCTTGAGAAGGGTGCCTCCAAATCGGGAAGAAAAGCACTTGCCGAAGAGACCGGAATCGATGAATCCAAAATCCTCAAGTGGGTCAATATGGCTGATCTTTTCCGAATCAAAGGAATCGGATCGCAATTTGCTGAATTATTGGAAGCTACAGGAGTGGATACTGTAAAAGAACTTCGCAACCGGAATGCAGAAAATCTCCATGCAAAATTAAGCGAGATTCAGGCAGAAAAGAAATTGACCCGTGCTGTGCCCGCGCTAACTGTAGTGACTGACTTTATTGAACAAGCAAAAGCTTTACCACCAATGGTAACTTATTAAATGTCAAAAAAGGAAAAGCACTCATCAAGTGCTTTTCTTTTTTATGTACCCATAAAAGAATGCTCCAGAAATTCGGATAATGGTTGTTTGTCGAAATGGATTTTTTGGGCAATGTAATTTCTGATTTCCTCCAAAAAATGGATCGCCTTATTGACCTCTATATCGAATAAGAAAAATTTATCCCCTTCATTTTTCGATTCTTCAGCGAAGCATTTTATGTCGAAAATTGGCGAGTAAAACTTTTCAAACTCTGGATCAAGCCGGATTAAGGTACGGACTACAATGTGATAATTGTCGGTTAATTTATAATGTCCATTAAAAAACAACATGTAGGCATCAAGATATATTTTCAGCGCTTTGCACCCATCGCATGTTGCACAACTCTGTGCTTCCTGGTTGGTTAAAAAAACTTTCTTTGCCTCATTGAAAAGTGAATCCCCGTCATTAAATAATTGAATAATAGAATCTTTCATAGCCTGGAAATTTAAGGGTTAGTACACTTTCTCAAATTTACAAAATTAGCCAATGAGGAAAATGTGATATGCAACATATTTTCAAATAAAAAAAGCCCTGCCAGGACGGCAGGGCTTAAAAAAATTCCCCTCTTAAACTAAAACACCACCAAAAAAAGTTTTTTATATATCTTAATTGTTATAAGCGTTTCAATCATGGCTCAAAGATAGAAGTTTTTATTTTATCTGCAAAATTTTTTTGCATTTTTTTCAAAAAAAACGTTCGTCAACAAAAAACAACCGTTCGTCAATAAAAATCAGCTGTTGGTCATCAAAAAAAACACTTTCGTCAAAAATTGAAATTCACAATCTTTTTTTAAAAAATAATGAAAATCAATCACATAAACAATAATGCATATATCATAACCATGGCAATTAATTACCTTCGCCCATCATTTTTAAGCCATACATCTAACCAATCGAAAAAAGTTCTCTGCCATAGAATCCCATTCTGGGGTTTCAAAACCCAATGGTTTTCATCAGGAAAGAAGAGAAACTTTGCCGGAACCCCGTTCATAAGGGCCGCATTGTATGCTGCCATACCTTGAGTGTAGGGAATGCGGAAGTCGTTCTCTCCATGGACCACCAAAATTGGGGTATCCCATTGATCGACAAAATGATGAGGAGAAAAACCATACGAGCGTTGTGCCGCCAGATTGCTCTTATCCCAATAGGAGCCACCAAAATCCCAATCCACAAACCACATTTCTTCTGTAGTTAAGTATTGTTGTTCGAAATTGAAGATGCCACAATGCGAAATAAACGCACTAAACCTTTTTTGATGATGCCCAGCCAGGTAGAACACCGAAAAGCCTCCATAACTTGCTCCAACTGCAGCTAATTTTTCCTCATCGACATAAGGTTCGGCAGCCATGTTATCGATTGCCGAAAGATAATCGTCGATATTCTGACCTCCATAATCTTTACTGATTTGCTCTAACCACTCCATTCCAAATCCAGGCAATCCTCTCCTGTTTGGTGCCACCACAATATAATCGTTCGCGGCCATCAACTGAAAGTTCCAGCGATACGACCAGAATTGGCTTACAGTACCTTGTGGCCCACCCTGGCAATACAATATGGCGGGATACTTTTTTGAAGGATCAAAATGAGGGGGATAAATCACCCAAACCAACATTTCTTTCTTATCGGTGGTAGTTATCCAGCGTTTTTCAACTTTCCCCAAGGATAACTGATTCAAAAACTCATCATTGACGTGGGTTAGCACCTCGTCATGGCCTGTTAAAGCAGAAACCAGGTACAATTCATCGGGATGGGACATGGATTGTTTCCGGGCCAACAGTTGATCTTCACACCATTGAATCGATTTATAATCGTGTACCCCATTGGTAATTCGATGGATCATTTTTGTATCCAGATCTACTTTCATAATTTCATCGCTTGCCTGAATATCGCTAATAAAATAAATCGCGTTTCCGTCTTTTGCCCAACAAATCGAATGGGCACTCTCTTCAAAGTGAGAAAACAGGTCCGTACGAGCACCTGTTTTGATATCCAAAGTCATGAGCCGTGCCTGATCCGACTCGTATCCGTCTCTGGCCATGCTTTCCCAGGCTAATTTTGAACCATCGGGAGAGAAAACCGGGTTACGGTCGTAGCCCATCATCCCCTGAGTAAGGTTGGTAGTCGTGCCTGAATCAACATGATACAGGTACAAATCGGAATTGGTAGAAAAAGCATATTCCTTGCCTTTTTTCTTCACTGAAGTGTACACTATAGTTTTTCCATCGGGGCTCCAGGCTAGTTCTTCAATGCCTCCATGTGGCATCCCTGGAGCGTGAAAAGGCTCCCCTTCCATAATATCCACTGCCTCGTAAATGGGTTTTTCATTATAAACAGCCAGTAGGAGGTGGTTGTAAGTGTAATCGTGCCACTGATCCCAATGACGGTACATCAGGTCGGTTTCGATCCGGGCCTTCACCTCAGGTAAGTCTGGATGAAGATCGCAAGCACTTGAATCGAGTTTGACTTTTTTCACTAAAACAATCGTTTTCCCATTTGGGGCAAATTTGTAACCTTCGATTCCTCCTTCAATAAAGGTAATTTGCTTAGGATGTGTTCCATCGGGTACAATTTCCCATAACTGCATGCTACCTGAACGAGAAGATAAAAAGCCAATTTTTTTGCCATTTGGGAACCACTGAGCCTGGTTTTCATTATCCGAGGTGTGGGTGATCCGCTTTGTTTCCTTGTTGATGAAATCAAAAACATACAAATCACGGAATCCCCTATTCTTTTCTTTTGAATACCAGGTTACTGAATAGAGCAACTTAGAACCATCAGGCGAAATCGACTCATCGCCCACACGACCAAGTTGCCATAAAAGTTCAGGGTTAAGCCTGTCACCTGTATAGAAAAAAGGACCAGGTTCAAAACCCTTTTCCAGCTTTTCAGCGGGTTGGCACGACATCATTGTTGCCATAATATTTAAAGCAATAAGAAAATTAAAAACACCAGAAAAAGTCTTGAATGCCATATCATATTAAATATCAGTTGTATTGTTGTCAAAAAAAGCATACAATCTCTAGTCGATGGCAAAAACGCAGCAAACATGGTCGTGTTTGATCATCACCAGAATGTATACCTTGAGTTTGCCCAAACTTTTGCCCTATAAAATTATAAAAGATTCCGAAAAAACAGAAAAGGGCAGTCGCATGACCACCCTTTTGATGAAAAGAACCCATATTATTTTATTTCCTCATCGAAAACTACGGCTACTTTTCCGCATTTCCCTTTATCCATCAAATCGTAAGCTTTGGCCACATTGTCGAGTGTAAACCTGTTGGTTACCAGATCTTCAGGATGGATACCCCAGCGCACCAGCCGTTCAACCAACTCTTCCATTCGCCAGATGTTGGTGACCCATGAACCATAGATTGTTTTTTGCTCATGGATAATATCAGGACTAGGGTTGAATTCAACCGTTCCCCCCTCTCCGATCATCACCATTTTGCCCCACTTGCGGGTAGCCCTGATTGCCAGTTGGCGGCCCAGGGTATGCCCCGAGCAGTCGACTGTTTTTTCGCAACCATATCCACCAGTAACATCAAGCACTTTTTGCAAGGTATCGTTGTCCGATACGAATACATGATCGGCCAAACCCAGTTTTTTTGCAAGGTCGCTGCGCTCGGGTACCGTATCCACTCCAATTAGTTTTTCAGCGCCTAAAGCCTTGGCCAACATCAGCGCGGCCAGACCCACCGGGCCAAGGCCAACCACTAGAACAGCATCATTGCCGCTGATTCCGATTTTCTCAAGGCCCTCGTACACGGTTCCGAAGCCACAAGCGACCTGAGCCCCATCGGTGTAGGTGAGTTCATCGGGAAGAAGCACAAGGTCTTTCTCTTCGGCCAAAATATAGGGGGCCATTCCACCGTCGCGCTGCCAGCCATAGGCCGCACGGATTGGACTTGTACATGAAATCATGTATCCCCGACGGCAGTCGTTGCATACCCCGCAACCAGAGATGTGGTAAACCACAACCCTGTCGCCCTCTTTAAACCGCCTTGCATTGGGCCCGCATTGGACGATTTGGCCAGCAGGTTCATGACCCGCAATTTTATTTTGATAGGCTTCAGGTCCTTTTCCCAGATGTTCGCGATAAATAGCGCGGATGTCGCTGCCACAGATGGTCGATGATTTTGTCCGGATCAAAACTTCACCTGGACCGGGTATAGGGATATTGACCTCTTTGATTACGACCGTGCTGTTGCCCGGAAGGTAAGCTGCTTTCATTGTTTTTTCCATATTGATACTATTTTATTGTTTTATTTCACCATCCAAATCCCAAAGGTCTTCCCAACTTTGGTTTTCTTTCCACAGGAAGACCTGACCTTTGATGAGCCTGCAATTTTTATCTATTGAGCTGAGTTCTTTCATTTCCTTGTCGGTAAGTTTACCCGAAACGGCCGATTCAAGATTACTGAACATCTGAGCCGGTTTTACTGAAAATGGAATCACTACATGACCACGTTGAAAAGCCCATTTCAGACAAACCACTGCCGGATGGACCTTCAAGCGGCGGGCTATTTTCAAAACGATAGGATCTTCGATATCCGTTGTATCATCTGAAGTACGGTCGCGTTCGGGCCTGCGGGGCGAACCAATAGGTGAAAAACCAATGGGCAGGATTTGATTCTCTTTCAGGAAGGTATACAACTCGCTTTGCTGAAAGTGGGGATGAAGTTCCATCTCGTTTGTTACCGGTTTAATCCGAGCATCACGAAGCAAGAGCTTCATTTTGGGAAGGGTCATATTTGAAGTTCCTATGGTACGGACCAAACCCATATCGACCAGCTGCTCCATTTGGGTCCAGGTTTTCATATAGTTTTCATGAATGTATGGTTTCGAGTCAGGATTACGTGAAGAACCATCGCAACCGGGTGCATGATAATTAGGGAAAGGCCAATGAACCAGGTAAAGGTCGAGGTAATCGAGCTGCAGGTCGGCAAGGGTTTGCTTGCACGAAGCCAGTACTTGTCCATCGCCATGCATGTTGTTCCACACTTTTGAAGTGATCCAAAGCTCTTCTCTTTTCACCACCCCGTTTGAAATCAATTTTGCCAAAATACGGCCAATTTCCTTTTCGTTACCATACACTGAGGCGCAATCGATATGGCGGTAGCCCATCAGAACAGCTTCATATACTGCATTGGCTATCTGCTCATTGTTGTAAGTATCGCTACCGAAAGTACCCAAGCCGACAACTGGAATTTCGGTGCCATTGTACATTTTCAGTTTTGGGACCCGGAGGGGGTCAATGACCATATTGCTCATATTGTGTTAATTATTTTATATTATCCTAGTTGTTGGTTACAGGTTCAAGTCCAATACTTCTTTTAAAACCAAGGCTATTGCCCCTTTAACTGCCTCTTGTCCGGGCATCGAAGAAGGGAGAAGCTCCACTGGGCGATTAACTTTTTGTAAGGTTTCGTTATCGAATACCATTTTTATTTTATCAAGAAAGAAAGTGCCGGCCTGGGCGACTTTACCACCAATAATTAAAGCCCTGGGATTCAGTAGGTTCGAATAATTCGCCAATGCATGCCCCAAAAGGACCGCAGCCTCGTTGAAAACTGAAATTGAATAAGCATCTCCTTCATTGGCGGCCTTAGACAAGATTTCAGTGCTAAGGTTTTCCAGTTTATGGCCACACAGGTTCATCAGTTTTTCATTCCGGTATATTTCAGGGTTTTTCCGGGCTGTTTCAGCAATGCCTCTACCCGAGGCAAAGCATTCGAGGCAATTTACTTTTCCACACACGCACTGCCTGATCTCATGTTTATTTTCATTCAGTAACCTTGTATGCCCTACTTCCCCCGAGAAGCCATCAAAACCGGTCATGGGCATACGATTGATTATGATTCCGGCTCCAATGCCATACCCAATGTTCACAAATAAAAAATGATCGATTTCCTTCCCAAGTCCATACCACAATTCGCCCAAGGCCATCACACGGGAAACATTCTCAACTTTTACCGGGAAAGGGAAGTTACGTCCCAACTTAGAAGCGAGATTTACCTGACTCCATCCAAAATTGGGTGAAAATTCAATGTCGTCGGTTTTGTGGTTCACAAAACCGGCCGCAGCAACGCCCATTCCCAATATTTGAATTTCGGGTACGCCCGACTTTAAAATGGTTTTACGCACCAAGGTGATTACCTGTTTCAGATCGTGGCCAAAGTCGTGGGCTGAAGAAACTGGCTGATCCAATTCCTCGATGATACGCGCATTCAGATCGGCCAACACCAAGTGAATGTGGGTTCTCCCCCAATCGAGCCCAATTACATAATTATGATCCCCGCTGAAACGCACCATCAACGGAGGCCGGCCCCCATTCGATTCTCCAATTCCAATCTCAGCCGCTAAACCCTCGTTATGGATCAAACTTTCGACAATACGGGTAACTGTTGGAGCACTCAAACCGGTTTTTTTCACAATCGAAGCGCGTGAAATAGCCCCTTCGTGACGGATCAGGTTAAGAACGGCCTTCTTGTTCATCCGGTTGATCAATTCAGCTGAACCCTTTTCATTATGTATGGTTTTGCCCATCACAGTTAACTTTCTAACGTTGCGAAATTAAGATTTTTTTAATTTCTGCATTTAGGGGATAATGGTTTTGTTTGAGGAAAATGAAACAAAATAGTCTGATCGGGGTATTTTATTATTGATTCCAATTATCAAAATTTATTGAAAATAACATGATTTATTAGAGATAAATATTTATATTCGAAAATTCATTTAAATCAAGTTTCACCTTAAAAATCAACCACATGAAAATTGAAAAAATCAGAATGGCCATTCGAAAATGGAACCAGATCAGGAATGCTCCTGAGAAAGCAATCTCGTTTTTGAAACAAGGCTGTTGTTTCAAAATTGAGAAAGAGCAGTACGAACTTTGGAAAAGCAAATCGCCAAAGAGTGTATTCGCCTATTTAGGCATTTTTAACAGCGAGTTGAAATTCATAGTAGTTGATTGTGAGTCGGACAAAAACCCTGAAGGAAACCAGGATTACTATTTTATTCAGGATTTTTTGAAAGGGCTCAATATCACTGAAAAAAATCTGTTCCGATCGGCAAGCGATGGGAATATTACCGTTCAGGAAGCCTTAATTCGAAATATGATTTGGACTGTTTACATGGAATCTTGGCTTAGTAATAAAGCCGAGACCACTGATGGGATCTTCAGGGCATTTGTAATCCCGTTTGCCAGTCTTGCTGCTCAATTCGATAATATGTCTTATTCTGAATCGATCCTCTTGTTTGGTCTGAACAACAACCAGGCCGATTTAATAATTTGGAAAAACCAACTTGCCAGCGATAAAACAAAGGCAGTGAAAGCAGATGAAGATCCTTCGCCTGTTGAAAATCTGGTATTGCCCTGCCCACCCTATTGTAATCCCTCAATTGGATAGTGCCTTATCAAGAAGGATAAAACGGAGCAAAGCTGATTAATCACAGGTTCATGAATGGAATAAAGCTGATGATCTATCTAACATACTTATCTCCAATACTTTGTATTGTCGGTGTCGTGCTAGGTGTATCCCGATTCAGCCAATTAAATCAGATTTTTCGGCTAGTTATCTTTTACCTGTTTTTATCGCTTGTCACAGATTTGTTTTACAGGTATTTTGCCATATTTCCGACCAAACAGTTCAATCTTTTTCTGATTCCAATTTATGGATTAGCCGAGTTGCTCCTTTTCTCGTTCTTATATTTACGGTATCTGATTCAAGGAAAAAAAAACGGTCTGATCGTTTTCTTAGGTTTAATGGCAATCGGTATCCTTTTCGAGATAATATTTGCTCCCTATATTTTCTCAGCCAAGGAGTTCATTTCGTTTGGGAAACCGCTTGCCAACCTGGGTATCCTGGTTTTATGTTTTTTTACATTTTACCAATGGATTACCGAAAAAACACCTAAAAGTCAGTCGCTTGTTTCACTGAACGGTGCTATATTTATTTATTATTCACTCAATTTATTATTGTATCTTTTCATCAATTTTCTTGTTAATGAAAACATTACCCTGGTAACTATTTTTTGGTCAATCAACCTGGTATCTGTACTTCTATTTTATTCAATTTTGATATTATTTATATGGCAAAATGGCAAAACCCGGAAATAATAGCAAGCATACTGGCACTGGCCGTATTGTTTGTAATTCTACTGGCTTCGAGTATCGTCTGGTTCACCAGGATCTATTTTAAGCGAATTATCGAAGAAAAAGAAAAATTAGCCCGGGCAAAAGAAGAAAACCAGAGATCGTTGCTTCGGAACAGTGTGTTGGTTCAGGAACGTGAAAGGGAAAGAATAGCAAAAGAACTGCACGATGACCTTGTAGCAAAATTAACCGTGGTATCGGTAGCCCTTCAAACTCCCAGCCACAGGATCGATCCGGTGGAGCTGCTCACCGATTCGATTATCACTGCCCGCGGCATTTCCCATGAACTGCTGCCCCCTTTGCTTGGGCAGCTCACTCTTGAAGAGTTGGTCGAAAACTTCCTTTCACCACTTTCCTCAAAATATACCATCCTAGTCCACCCAGCGCGGCATCGCGAGGGCATGGCCCTATCCAACGAAGTCAAACTTCAGATTTTCAGGATCGTACAAGAAATCGTCCAAAACATCATCAAGCATGCACAGGCCAGCATGATCGAGATTGGCCTAAGACAAAGCCCCGGAGTTCTTTCGCTTCTAATCAGGGATAACGGTGTGGGAATGAAAGAAAAAGAAAAAACCAGGGGATTAGGAATGCAAAACATCGAATTAAGGGCTCAGGTACTGGATGGACACTTTAAGTTCAAATCGGGTAAAGGAAAAGGGACAGCTTTTCTCTTTGCCATGAAGTTGGAAAACGAAAATGGAAACAATTCAAAATAAAATCAAGATCATGATTGTCGACGATGAATCCCTCATCGTTGCCTTGCTTTGTGATTTTTTTTCGCTTCACGACAAGATCATTGTCAGCTCGGTGGCGTACGACGGGGATGAAGTCTTAAAAGTACTTGAACAAGCAGACGAATTGCCAGATGTTATCCTTATCGATCTACAGATGAAAAGGATGAACGGAATTGAATGCATAAACCAGATCAAAACCAATTTTCCCGGGATCAGGATCATCGTGGTTTCCTCGCATTATCAAAGCAATTTCATGGGATATATGATGAAGTTAGGGGTTCATGCATTTTTACCTAAAGGCATACTCCCCAAACAGTTGTCCATCGCCATCGGGGAAGTGATGGAGCGTGGTTTTTTCTTTCTGGAGGAACAAATTGAAACCATGCGCATACAATTGCGCACCAATACCCCGGAACCCGTGTTTTCATCAGAAGAAGCATTATCTGAAAGGGAAATCGAAATTTTGCAGTTAATCTGTCAGCAATATTCTACCCAGCAAATTGCCGATAAATTATTCATCACGAAAAGAACTGTTGAAGGACACCGCAGCAACCTACTCTTGAAAACATCAGCAAAAAACAGTGCAGGTCTTGTAATATATGCCATCCGAAAAAAATTGATCGACATTGACCAATGCCTGTGGTCAGATTTGTCGAAACGATAAAACTACCTGTTTTCACTCAGTACGTATTTCCTACCTGTTTTAATTTCTGCCGTTGTCCTACTTTTGACACTTCAATTGTGAACTATCCTACAACTGGCCCAAAGTGATAAAACGAACAAATTAAGAGGTAAAACAACGATGGTTTTAAGAAGATTATTCATTTTAGCCAGAAAATCACAGGGAAAAGAAAGCACTAGAAATAAGTATTTCATCTCAAAAGGGGTAAAATATGCTATTCAAGCTCATCACAAATTGTTTTCTTCTTTTCAACCCAATATATTTTCATACATTAAAAACTCCCAGGCAGGATTCAATTTCACTATTTCCTGTTCATTTCATCAACCTTTTAATTTTTCCCCTTTTATAAGTTTGAATAAAAAAGAGTAGAACGAAGGAGGCCCCTCCTTCGTTCTATCTCACCACCTCATTTCCTTTAAATAATCCAATCAATTCGTTAATGTTGTTTACAACCAGATGGTGATTTCGGCAAAGCCTTTCCTTGCTTTGATGCCCCTGTGCAACCAGGATAACCTTACAGCCCAAAGATCTGGCAACTTCAAGATCGTGGAGTGTATCGCCAATCAGGCAAGTGGTTTTTGGATTGATATTATACTGGCTGAAGAGCTTTTTCCCATTTTCGACTTTCGAAGTAGCGTAATCGTGAGACAAACCGGACACGGCTTCGAAAAAAGCTTCGATGCGGAATTTTAACAAGGCACCGTTCAGCTTATCCAGCTCCATTGCAGAAAGGATGAACTGCCGAAAACCTTTAACTTCCTTAAAAAAATGCAAGATCTTCGAAGCCCCTTCGTGCAAATTACAAGTATCGAAACCACATGAATAATTATTAATAAATTGAAGTGCGGGCAACTCGAAGGGTTCACTTTCAAAATCAAACCCCAATTTTTGATAATAGTCAATAACCGGAAAATCGAATGCCTCAAGGTAACGTTTCCGGTCCAAAACGGGTAAATTTCGCTCGGCCAGCATGGGGTTTATCGAATTGATACAGTGATCGGTATCATTGAGAAGGGTTCCATTCCAGTCCCAGACTATGGTATCAACATCTGGATTCATCCGAAGTATTTCTCGAAATTTAGGACTGGGTTCGCATACATTTTCAGGTACATTTCAGCAGCTTCTTTTTTATCAAAATCGACAAGAAGCGCGAGGTCGCATTCCATTCGCTCAAAGAACTCTGACTTTTCCTGATCAGAATAGCGGTCATCATAACGGGTTTCCTTCCTGAGACAATCGGCCGCGATGTAGTTATTGGGCCATCGTTTATAATTAAAATAAATTCGTTTATCGATATACGATGCAATGGCAGCGACACATTCTTTTTCAGGTATCCCTGCTGTAATTTCATCGATCTTTATATTCAGCGGATTTCCAAATCCAAAATGAACCCTTCCTTTGGGCATCATCATACCGTTGGCCATACTGGCTAAATCGTCCTGCTGGGTTTTCGTGAAATTGGGCACATATTTTCGTTTCAACAATTCTTCTACTTTTGAAAGGCCACAGGGTTCAATTTCGTACGAAATGGCCATGGGAACGATGTTCAATTCCCTAAATCCTTCAACCACGCTTTTTGACGAAGAACTTAAATTCAACATTTTTAAAAGAGCCGGTTGGGTTTGGTCGTTTCCATCCTTGGTGCGTCCTTCTTTTTGTGCAATCCAAACCGATTCTCCTTTTTCGGATAAAGCATAACGGATGTATCTTGATAGGTTTTTCGAGGCGGTGAGTTGTTCCCTTACTCCCAATCCCCGTTTTACTACAAAGGCCCTATTTACTCGGACCAATAACTCTATCCACTTATATATCAATAAATTGTCTCCAATCGCGATTTCAGTAATCCTAAACCCGTTTTTGAACATGATGCCATTTAAAAAAGCAGGGTCAAGAATGATATCGCGGTGGTTTGAAATGAATAAATAGTTCTGATCGGGATGAAACATTTCCATGGTGCTATAGCTCAAACCTTTAGTGCTCATTTTCTCGATCTGCTTGAGCAAGGGGTAAACAATTTTTTGTTGAAACTCATTAACCGTGTTAAACTGGCGCATCCTGTGCAACAGTTCGGTTTTCATTTCCTGTTGTGGATAAAGCTTGGCAATGACCGACTGAAAATAAGGATCGTCAGCCAGCTCATTCAATTTTTCGCCCACTTCGTCGTCGTTGAAAGGCCGTATGTCTTCAAATTGATTCATGATTTCCTGTTTTGAATGACAAAGGTAAAAATAGATCAGCTATTTTTGCACCCGATTGAAAAAACAAGAATGATGAGTTTTAAAAAGGAGATCGAACGTCGGCGTACCTTCGCCATTGTAAGTCATCCCGATGCCGGGAAAACCACTTTAACCGAGAAGCTTTTGCTTTTTGGCGGGGCAATTCATGTTGCCGGTGCTGTAAAGAGCAACAAGATTAAAAAAACCGCCACTTCCGATTTCATGGAAATTGAGAAGCAAAGGGGGATTTCGGTGGCCACTTCAGTTATGGGTTTTGAATACGATGGGTATAAGGTGAACATACTTGACACCCCCGGACATCAGGATTTTCAGGAAGACACCTTCAGGACCCTCACTGCGGTCGACAGTGTAATTATTGTGATTGATGCCGCCAAGGGAGTGGAGCCACAAACCGAGAAACTTATGGAAGTTTGCCGGATGAGGAAAACGCCGGTGATCATCTTCGTCAATAAAATGGACCGACCCGCAGGAGATACTTTTTTATTATTGGAAGAAATTGAAAAGCAACTCAAAATAAAAACCCGTCCTTTAAGCTGGCCAATCAACAGCGGTCCTGAATTCAAGGGGGTTTACAATCTTTTCAACTTAAGCCTGCAACTTTTTAATCCCAATGTTCAGTACATCGATCCAGCAATAAAATTTGAGGACCTGAACGATCCGGGGTTGGAACAACACATCGGGCGCGATGCCCAAGTGCTACGTGAAGAACTTGAATTATTGCTTGGGGTGTATCCCAACTTTGAGGTTCAGGAGTATCTCTCGGGAGATCTTGCCCCAGTATTTTTTGGAAGTGCCCTCTACAACTTCGGGGTGCAGGAATTGCTCGATGCATTTTTAAAAATCGCCCCACACCCGAGGCCCAAACAGGCTTTAGAACGCCTTGTCGACCCACATGAAGGAGCATTTACCGGTTTTGTTTTCAAGATCCACGCCAACATAGACCCTAACCACCGGAGCCGGATTGCCTTCGTAAAGGTTTGTTCGGGCACCTTCCAACGAAACAATGTGTATACCCATACCCGGATGGCCAAATCGTTCAGGATTTCATCGCCTACAGCTTTTATGGCTTCTAAAAAAGAAACCATCGATGAGGCTTATCCCGGCGATATCATTGGGGTTCCCGACACTGGTAATTTTGTGATCGGTGATACCCTTACCGAAGGAGAAAACTTACATTTCAAAGGATTGCCCAGTTTCTCTCCCGAGATGTTCCGGTACATCGAAAATGCTGATCCGATGAAGTCGAAACAATTAGCCAAAGGGGTTGACCAATTAATGGACGAAGGAGTTGCCCAACTTTTTACCAGCCAATTTAATGGCCGAAAAATAATTGGTTGTGTAGGTCAACTTCAATTTGAAGTAATTCAATATCGGCTAGAGCATGAATATGGAGCCAAGTGCCGTTTCGAACCCATTTCGATGTACAAGGCATGCTGGATTGAAAGCGACGATTTGAAGCAGATTGATGAATTCTGCAAACGGAAATACCAGAAAATTGCCAAAGACAAACAGGGTCGTTTGGTTTTCATGGCCGATTCTCCATTTATTTTACAAATGGCTCAAGATGAGTTTAAGAATATTAAATTCCATTTTACTTCTGAGTTCTGATTTTCGGAAAAATCAGCTCATTCTTCTTCGTTTTCCTCTTCGTGATGAACAAGGGAAGGGTTGTTTTTGCCATTATTATTTCCTTCAAGTACGATAACAATTTCGCCCTTAACCGTTTTTGATTGAAAGTACGCTAAAACTTCCGCCAAGGTTCCCCTGGCATTTTCCTCAAACATTTTCGTCAATTCTCTTGATACGGAAACCCTTCTGTCGCAACCAAAAAATTCGATGAATTGTTCAAGGGCTTTACAAAGCCGGTAAGGCGATTCGTAGAAGACCAGGGTTCGGGTTTCTTCTGCAAGTTCCTTGAGCCGTTTCTGACGACCTTTTTTCTGAGGGAGGAAACCTTCAAAACAAAACTTATCGCATGGAAGTCCTGAATTTACAAGGGCAGGCACAAATGCTGTAGGACCGGGCAAGGTATGTACTTCAATTCCTTTTTCGAGGCAGGTTCTCACCAGTAAGAAACCGGGATCGGAAATACCCGGTGTACCGGCATCGCTGATCAGGGCAATGTTTTCACCTGTACGAATCCGCTCGGCAATGAGTTCGGATGTTTTGTGTTCGTTGAATTTATGGTGCGATTGTAAGCGGGTTTCAATCCCGTAATGGTGAAGCAATACTGATGAGCTTCGGGTATCTTCGGCAAGAATAAGCTTCACTTCTTTTAGAATTCGCAAAGCTCTAAGGGTAATATCCTCGAGGTTACCTATCGGGGTAGGAACCAGGTACAATTTTCCGGCTTGCATCAGTTTTCGAATCTGCGTTTGATAAGGTCGAGAAATTTCAAGCTGGTCTCGGTTTTTTGCCACTTAAAATTCCCTTCAAGATATTCGATGGCCTGAGCAAGGTTTTCAACCTGATCGATGTGGTTCACCGCGTGTTCGAATGTTTTATTATCGTTTGCGAAAAGTTCCCTCATGTATAAAAACTTGTCGTTTATGCCTATGGCACTTTTCAATGAATGCACAGGCCGGGCTTTAATTTTAGTATCCAGCGATTTATTCATCGCTAGTTTTTCGTTCAACGAAGGTTCCTTGGTAAATAACTCTCCCAAAACCTTTTTTTCTTTTACCTCGAAGAATTCTTCGGAACTATCGGATGCCGGGACTTTTTCCATTTCAGGCAGAACCTGATTTTCCTTACCAGTAATTTCCATCGGTTTTTGTTCCGCAAGTTCGATGTCCTTTTTGTCTTCACTGGCAACAAGAACAACAGGTTCTTGCACTTCATCATTTTTTTGCGTTTCAGTTTCTATTCGAGCCTCATCCGATTGACTTTCATCCTTAATAATTACTTCTTTGATCTCTGGAAAAACGTCTTTATTATGATTTACATGACCTTCAACAGGATTTGGCACATCCATTCTTTCGCGCGTGGAATCAGTCAATGCTTCAACAGGGATTTCGGAATGTACTAGCGGGGCTGGTTCAGTAACAGAATGGGGTAGCGCCTGAAGCAAGTTGAATTCGCTCAACAAGGTTTGCGCTTTGCTAAGGGTGAGGTCGATCCAGCTTTTTGATAATGGTTGATGCTCCCTCATGGCATCGACCAACATGGCCAATTCTTCTAAATCTTTTTTGATCAGTTCCAATACGATCTTGTTTTCCATAAGAATATCCCTTCCTTTATAAAGTTAAAAATTATCCCATCGCAGTTCAGAAGAATTAACGTATATTCAACTTTTGTTGTTTTATTTTGTAACGATTTGGATATTTTTTTTCAAACGACGTAAAAGTACTTATTTTTTCAATAATATTTGTAGATGTTTTTAGAGAAGGAACTTGGCGACAAACAAACCAAAGGTTGGATAGAAGTAATTTGCGGCTCGATGTTTTCGGGGAAAACCGAGGAATTGATCCGCAGGTTAAAAAGGGCAAAAATTGCCCGGCAAAAAGTAGAAATCTTCAAACCGGTAATTGATGTCCGATATTCTGAAACCGAGGTGGTGTCGCACGATGAAAACTCGATACGTTCAACACCTGTAAATTCTTCGTCGAACATCTTGTTGCTTACCGGCGATGTGGATGTGGTGGGCATTGATGAAGCACAATTTTTTGATCATAACCTGGTTGAGGTTTGTCAGCAATTGGCCAATCAGGGGATCCGGGTAATTGTGGCCGGTCTGGACATGGATTTCAAAGGGATTCCATTTGGTCCTATACCACAGTTGATGGCCATTTCGGAATACGTTACCAAGGTACACGCCATTTGCATGCATTGCGGGGGGCTTGCACAGTTTTCGCACAGGAAGGGGCAAGAAGAAAAACAGGTATTACTGGGAGAGAAAGATAATTACGAGCCCTTATGCAGGGAATGTTATAACAAAATACATAAATGAGGGAAAGATGGAATACTTGTACATTCAAAGCATTGCCGGGCGTATTGGAGCAAGGGTAATACAAAAGAAACAAAACTATCCGGTTGTTTACCTTGCTACCGATTCGCGGACCATCGTGTCGGGATACGAAACCCTGTTCTTCGCTTTGGTTACAGCACGGAACGATGGGCATCAATACATCGACCATGCTTATGCCAAAGGGGTCAGGGGCTTTGTAATCAGCTCGTTTAACTTTGAAGTTGAAAAATACCGCGATGCCACTTTCCTCTTGGTTATGGACACTCTGGAAGCCTTACAAAAACTGGCTGCTTCGGTTCGGGTTTCATTCTCGGGCAATGTGATCGGCATCACCGGAAGTAACGGGAAAACCATTGTAAAAGAATGGTTAAGTGAATTGCTTGCCGACGAAGGCACTACCATAAGAAGCCCTAAGAGCTATAATTCTCAAATTGGTGTTCCCTTATCGGTTTGGCTGATGAAAGACGGTGCCGACCTGGCCATTATCGAGGCTGGGATATCGCAGCCGGGCGAGATGGAAAAATTACAAGAAATTGTAAAACCCAAAATTGGCATCTTCACCAACATAGGGGAAGCGCACCAATCGAATTTCAAAAATATCCAGGGCAAAATCAAGGAAAAACTGAAGTTGTTCGACCACGCGGAAGTGCTGGTATACCGTAGCGACTATTCCGAGCTCGACCATTTGATCAAAGAAAAAGCCACTTCAGGGAAGATCAGGACTTTTACCTGGTCGATGATGGATGAACAGGCTGACCTGTTTGTATTTATTGTTCAGAAAGTTCCCGAGGGATGTGGTATTGTAGCCCAATGTGGTGAACGGACTTATGCCATCTCGATTCCTTTCTCCGATGACGCTTCTGTAGAAAATGCCCTTACTTGTCTGGCCACACTGATTGTGTTAAAGAAAGACGATGAAGCCATACTGAACCGTTTCAGCATTCTGCAACCGGTGGCCATGCGATTGGAAATCAAACACGGGATCAACGATTGCATCATCATCAACGACTCGTACAATTCCGATTTCAACTCGTTGAATATTGCCCTCGACACCTTGGAACAACAAGCCAGTGAAGGTTTTCTAAAGAAGACCCTGATTTTGTCGGATATTTATTATTCCCCGAAGAGCGATAAAGACTTGTACCAGGAATTGGCCAGTTTGATCAAATTCAGGGGGATTGAACGCTTCATTGGCATTGGGCCCAATCTGAAAGCCCAATCTGAATTTTTCGGATATAACGCGAAATTTTTCAACTCAACCAGCGAGTTCATTTCCCAACTGAACAAAAACGAATTCAATCAGGAAGCCATACTATTGAAAGGGGCCCGTACTTTCGCCTTCGACCAGATTGCCTCGGTATTGCAGCATAAAGCCCACGAAACCGTACTAGAGATCGATTTATCGGCGTTGGTGCATAACCTGAATTATTTTAAATCGGCACTCGATCCCAAAACTAAGGTCATGGTTATGGTGAAGGCATTTTCGTACGGGAGTGGGTCAGCTGAAATTGCCCGTTTGCTTGAATTTCATCATGTTGACTATTTAGCAGTGGCCATCGCCGATGAAGGGGTTGAATTGCGAAAGGCGGGGATTACCTTGCCCATTGTGGTGATGAACCCGGAAGTGCATAGCTTTGATACGATGTTGGAAAACCGCCTTGAGCCCAATCTTTATTCCATCCGATTGTTGGAGCAATTCCTCACCGTTGCCCGCAGGAACGCAGTACGCAGTTTCCCAGTACATGTTAAAATCGATACAGGGATGAAACGGCTTGGCTTGGAAAGCGATTCGGAAATCAGCCAGTTCCTAGCCATCATCAACCAGGGAAAAGAACTATACATCAGCTCGGCCTTCTCTCACCTGGCCGCCAGCGACGAGCCGATACACGATGAGTTCACCGCACTTCAGATCGAGCGTTTTCTTCATCTCTCACAATTGGTACAATCGGGATCGGGGAACCCCATTATCCGCCACATACTGAACTCGTCGGGGGTAGAACGATTACCTGAATACCAATTCGAAATGGTACGTATTGGCATCGGTTTATATGGCATCAGCCCAACCAATCAGGATAAATTACAAAATGTAAGCACCTTAAAAACCACTATTAGTCAGCTTCGTGAAGTGAAAGCAGGCGAGTCGGTTGGCTATGGTAGAAAAGGCACTGCCGATCAAGACCTGCTTATCGCGGTACTTCCCATCGGGTATGCCGACGGCTTGAACCGAAGATTGGGCAACGGGGTAGGAAAACTATGGGTTAACGGTCATCTTGCCCCGATTATAGGCAACATCTGCATGGACATGTGCATGATCGATGTTACCGGAATCGGAGCAAAAGAAGGCGACCGGGTGATTGTTTTTGGGAAAGAGCTCCCAGTTTCAATAATGGCCCAATCCCTCGATACCATCCCCTACGAGGTGTTTACCTCAGTTTCACAAAGGGTTAAAAGAGTGTATTTTCAGGAATAAAAACAGCTCTGTCCACGAAAGAAAATTCACGCCTGACCGACCAAGGCCAGTGCTATTTTTTCAATCCGGGAAGCAATTTCCTCGATGGATCCCATGCCTTCAACAGGAAAATATTTCCCCTGAGCTTTATAGTAATCGATCAGTGGAGCTGTTTTTTCGTTATACACAGTGATCCTGTTTTCGATGATGGCTACATC
>CAZSIK010000047.1:6014-19863 GCA_964606515.1 uncultured Prolixibacteraceae bacterium | reverse complement strand
AGGTTAATGGGATGTTGGGTATTAAATAGTGGGTATCTTTTACGTGACCATATCCCAAGTACTTAAAGTATTCCTTTTGAAATGAGTCGCTTACCAATTCTTTCCTGAGCGAATCGGCCAGGGTCAGATCGGGTAATTTTTTTGCTTCTTTGAATTCCTTTAACCTTTCGACAGCAATTTTACCCCGTTCCATCTTCTCGTGATAGGGGATAATACCTTGTTCCCTATTGCCATCAATCAGGTCGTTTACCCCGGGTACATAGGCGTTCCAATCACCATAAGCCAGGAAGGAAAGGAATTTCGGAATCTCGATTTTAAACGCGAGTTCTTTGAGTTTTTCGTTCTCGTTGTATATTTTATCGGGGTGAAAAGCTCCGATGGCGATTAGCCCCGCACCGCTCTTCCCTTCATATAAACCTTCCATGGCGGCCAGTTTCATGGGTTGTACCCTGGCAATTTGTTTGGCCGAACCGTCGCCGGTGCCAATCAATGCGAGTGAAGATACAATGCCAAAAATAGCAGCAACCAGGATGCTTTTTCGGGCCAGGGTGATGTTTCGTTTTTTCAACAATAACCACGACGACACCCCGATGACGAATATAGCCGAAAGTACATACCCTGAGGTGATTGTGTGCAGGAACTTGTTCACGGCCACTGGAGAAAAGAGTACCGCCCAGAAGTCGGTCATTTCATTTCGGGCTGTATCGGGGTTGAACTTCACCCCCACGGGGTATTGCATCCAGGCGTTGGCAACCAGTATCCACAGTGCCGAGAGGTTGGCCCCGAAGGCAACCAGCCACGACGAGAGCAGGTGAAATTTCTTGCTTACCTTGTTCCATCCAAAAAACATTACGGCAATGAAGGTCGATTCGAGAAAAAAGGCCATGATGCCTTCTATGGCCAGAGGGGCTCCAAAAATATCGCCCACGAACCAGGAATAATTGCTCCAGTTGGTGCCAAACTCGAATTCGAGAATGATGCCCGTCGCAACCCCTATCGCGAAATTAACGCCGAACAGAGTCATCCAGAATTTGGTCATCTTCTTCCATTCGGGGTTTCCTGTTTTGACATAGATGGTCTCCATGATGGCAATGAGGAAGGTGGTCCCCAGAGTGAGGGGGACAAACAACCAGTGGTACATTGCCGTGAGGGCAAACTGGGCACGCGACCAGTTTACGAGGCTCATGTCAATCGATTCAAACATAGCGTATTTCTTATTTAGTATCGGTTAATCGTTCCAGAACATAGCTTCCCCGTTGTTCATCGTTCTCGAATTTCTTTTTCAAAAAATTGGGGAAGAAAAATAATTTCATGATGAAAAAGAAAACAAATAGTTTGACCAAAATGATCAACCACAACGATTTTCCCAAGGTCATTGTTTTAAACCCTTCGTAATAAAAGCGATAAATATTTTTCAGCCACTTCATCCTCTTTACCGTGATTTTGGGTGTGCGTTAAAATCTTTTTTAAGTGGTGAGGTTTTGACAATTTTTAAGATTACCCCAACTCATCCTTTAAAAAAAGTTAAATTTGAAGTAACAGAAATTTTCATAAAGATTGTAATTATTGAAGTGAAAACAAAATGAAATCCTTACAATTTTGGTTTTTAAAGGTCTCTAAATATCATTAAAGCATGTGTGAACAACGATAAAAGCAAGTAATAATAAAAATATGAAATAGCAAAAGAATGAAAAATGCTCCCTGAATGTTAAGGTTTATTGTTAGTTTAATTATAACAATGGATCGCGAGTAACAAGAAAAATTATTAACTAATTAATCATTGATGTTTATGAAAAAAAATCCAAAGGGATCTAATGCTTGCGCGTTTCCCTTTAAAAGTATTTTCAGGTTGTTCTTTGTGCTGATCTTTTTGGCAGGTGTTTGCCTGCCCAGGGGTTATGCCGGAGAACTAATTGAACTGGTTCAAGGCCAGGGAAAAATTACCGTGTCAGGAACCATCACCAACGACAAGGGTGAACCCATCCCAGGGGTTACTGTGGTACTTAAGGGTACTACCCAAGGTTCGATTGCCGATGTGAACGGGAAATACAGCCTGGTCGGTGTTCCTGCCGACGGGGTATTGTTGTTCTCGTTTGTGGGCATGGAAACCAAAGAAATGCCTGTAAATGGACAGATGCAGATTAACGTGACCATGAGCGAAGGCTCTATCGGGCTTGAAGAAGTTGTGGCGATTGGTTACGGAACCGTAAAAAGGCGCGACATTACCGGGTCGGTTGCCTCGGTGAGCGGCGATAAAATTGCGGCTGTTCCCGTGGCCAACGCAGCCCAGGCTTTGAAGGGAAAACTTCCGGGGGTAAATGTAATTTCACAAGACGGCCGTCCCGATGCTTCCATTTCAATCCGCGTACGTGGCGGGGGCTCCATTTCGCAAAGCAACGAACCTCTTTTTGTAGTCGACGGTTTCCCGGTAAGCTCCATCAGCGACATCCCCGGCGACCAGATCGAGAGCATCGATGTACTGAAAGATGCTTCATCTACAGCGATTTATGGTGCGCGGGGTGCCAATGGGGTCATTATTGTTACCACCAAAACGGCCAAAGAAGGCAAAACCACTGTTAGCTACAATGGTTATGGCCAGTTCAACAATCCCACAAAGTACCTCGAAACCATGGATGCGTATAATTATATAGCGTACAACTGGGCTTATGCCAAAGCCATCAGCAATACCTATTCTGCCGGTTGGGAGAAATTGTGGGCCATTGGCGGTCAACCTAAAGCCGACGGATCGGCCAACAGCGCGGGTATCGATCATTACAAAAACATAAATGCGAAAAATTACAGCGAAGAAATGTACGGAAACTCTTTTTCGCAAAGTCATAACCTTTCTGTTTCAGGTGGAAATGAAAGTACAAAAATGAATTTTTCATTGAACCAGGATGATGATACCGGGATGAAAATCAACTCGTATTACAAACGTACCAGCGTGGCATTGAAGGTCGATAACAAGATCAGGAGCAATGTGTTGCTTTCGTTTGATACC
Organism: uncultured Prolixibacteraceae bacterium; assembly: GCA_964606515.1. Classification (GTDB taxonomy): domain Bacteria; phylum Bacteroidota; class Bacteroidia; order Bacteroidales; family Prolixibacteraceae; genus CAZSIK01. The sequence goes on along the minus strand of CAZSIK010000047.1, from coordinate 16,862 downwards.
CGTTTTACCCATGTCGATAAAGTGGGGCATGAAGGAACTACCAATGGTCGTGGTTCGATTTTGTCGAGTTCTTATTTCTTCCGCCCAATTGCTACAGCCGATGTGCTCGGGATTTTGGATGACTCACAAAACACTGCTTTGGGGATGTACGACCAGATCCTTCAGGATCGTTATAACCCGGTTGCCCGTACCATGGACTATCTGCCCAATAACCTGAATAATTCCCTTAGGGCAAACACTGCCTTGAACTGGGAGGTTTTCAAAGGCTTGTCGTTCCGTTCCGAGCTTGGAATCAGCACGTACTGGAACAAAAACAAAACTTGGTCGGGTGCAGTGTATAACGATTATTACGATAATGCCGGAAATATGACATACAGCGGCAATGCTTCGATTTCAAAATCGGAAGGTTGGGGAATGCGTTGGGCCAATACCCTTAGTTACGATGTGCAGGGTTTAGGCGACAACCACCGGTTAAATGTACTCGTTGGTCAGGAAATGTCGAATTCAGGATCAGAAAGTTTAAGCATTTCAGGCGAGCGCTACCCGGTTACCTTCGATATGGAAAGGGCTTTTGCCATGATGGGACAATTCAAATCCGATGAAATCAAAACTACGGTCAATTCATCGACCACTCCTCCTACTGCTACTGCTGCTGTAACCGAATACAACAGTTTTTCGGCAAGCGTGGGAACCCCGGGCCGCATGCTTTCCTACTTCGGAAGGTTAAACTACTCGTTGATGGACAAATACCTATTTACTGCTACCTTCCGTGCCGATGGTTCTTCAAGGTTTGCACCCTCCAACCGTTGGGGGTATTTCCCGGCTGCCGCTATTGCCTGGCGTATTTCAGAAGAATCGTTTATCCAGGATGTGGAAGCCATCGATAACCTTAAGTTGCGTTTATCGTATGGTACTGTTGGTAACGATGGCATCAGTTCCGATTTGTGGAAAATGAAATGGAAGGCAGGCGATTTGGTCGATTACTCGCTGAACGAGGCAAGACAGCCAACTTACGTGCCTAATTCATCCACCATGGCCAATCAAAAACTTAAATGGGAAACAACCATTACCCGTAACCTTGGGCTCGATTATGCCTTCTTCGATAGCCGTATTTATGGTACGATCGATGCCTACTGGAATTCAACAGTCGATTTGCTCATGTTGACTTCAATACCGGCCATTACCGGCTTCTCGTTTACCTACGACAACATTGGTAGTACCAGTAACAAAGGGATTGAATTTGCCTTGGGTGCCGACATTGTCCGCTCTAAAGATTTTAACCTGAGCGCCAGTTTCAACATCAACTTCAATAAAGGAAATGTAGAAGAATTGTCGGATGGGGTTACCGGTTTGTATAAAACCAACTGGGGTTCTACCATGACTCAGCCCAATACAGGAGATTATCAGTTGATTGAAGGGATGCCCGTGGGTTTGGTCCGTGGCTACACGGTTGATGAAAATGACCAGTACTACAAAACTTCCGATTTTAACTACGATGCAGCAACCGGAACCTATACCCTTAAAGATGGGGTGGCCGATATTGCTTCTGGTATCCTGGGAACCGTATATGGAACCACCGGCACCCATAAACCAGGTTCACAAACTGCCTATCCCGGGGTGTTGAAAATGAAAGACATAGCTGGTCCCGATGAAACTGGTCCCGACGGGGTGGTCGATCAAAACGATGTCAGCATCATCGGCGATATGAACCCGAAACACACCGGAGGTTTTAATATCGATGCCCGCTATAAAGGGCTCGATTGCCAGTTGGGTTTCAATTGGAGTTATGGCAATAAAATTTATAATGCCAACTATCTGGCTGCCTTCTATGGAAGCAAGGAAGATGGATTGTTCAAAAACCGCTTGTCGTATCTTGAAGGTGCTTACCGGATTTTCGACATCCAGAATAACCAGATTACCCGGGTAACCGATCCTGCTGCCCTGGATGCCTTGAATGCCAATGCAACTACCTTCCTGCCTTACCATGAAAACCCGATTTGTAATACCCTGGGGATTCAGGATGGTTCTTTCCTCCGCTTGAATACTGTTACCTTAGGGTATTCGTTGCCGGTGAATTTCATAAAAAAGATTGGCATGAGCAAAATCCGCATCTACGGTACTATCTACAATGCATTGACACTTACCCAGTATAAAGGTCTCGATCCTGAAGTGAATACCAATATGAGCCAAGGGGGTGCTGAATACCCGACAATGGGTTTGGACTGGGGGGCTTATCCTCGGGCCCGTTCGTTTACGTTTGGTGTAAATGTTGAATTCTAATTTTTAATTATTCTGGAATTATGAAAAAGTTATTATATCTGTTTATAGCATCACTGGTGATTTTCACGGTTTCATCGTGTGAGGATTACCTTGAAGTAACTTCTCCCTCGGTTGTTGACGAAGACTTCGTTTTCACCAATTCTTCCGAGTGTACCAAAGTAATGATGGGTGCTTATGAAATGTTGCGTGCCACATCTACTACTTATTTATATGATATTTCGATGGTGGGTTCCGATGCCGAATGCCATCCTGAAGCCTACAGCGCGCAACAACGCCATATTCCCGAAGGTTTGTATGCTTCCGAAATTTCAATAAACAATTATGCCGGTATATGGGCAAACTATTATGGCATTGCCAACAGGGCCAACATTATTATTGCTCAAATTGAAACAAAACCCGATTTTAAAAAGGATTGGGACGCGGGAAAACCTACGGTTTGGACCCAGCTTTATGGTGAAGCAGTATGCCTTCGTGCACTCATTTATCACGAGCTGGTGCGCTATTGGGGTGATATTCCTCATTTCAAGGAGCCCATTTATACCAAAGTGATTGCCGACAGCGCGGTGTGTTCGACCCGCGACGAAATCTGGGATTTTCAAATTGCCGAACTTCGCCGTGTGGAACCCTTAATGTTCCGCCTTGGTGAAGGTGGGGCTACTGCCGAACGGTTTTCGCGCACCTTTGCACAAGGCCTGATTGCCCGTTTGGCATTGGATGCCGGGGGGTTCAGCCTTCGCAGGACTGACTTCAACTATGGAGATGTGACATTCGAATCGGGCGGTTTTGCTGAAAAGTGGAATGCAAAATATGTACGCCGTACCGACTATAAAAAATACTATGAAATAGCCAAGGAATACTTGCAAAGTTGTATCGACAACCCAGGTTCAGCTCAACTGATCACCAATGACGAACGTGGTTACAACAATCCATTCCAACGCCATTTTCAATACATGATGGACCTGGCAGTCAGCCCGGAATCGATGTACGAAATTCCAAACTCGCAAGGTGGAGCAAGCAACAGTGAATTCGGGTATGCTTTCAGCCGTCCTTCCGATGGCGGAGGTTCCAATGCCTTTCCTTGTAAAGCATACGGACAGAGTCGTTTCTATCCTGTTTTCTATTATGGCGATTTCGATCCTGCCGACCTGCGCCGCGATGCAACTGTTTCGGTTACCGGTAACTCTGGAAAATGTGTCGAAGTAATCGTCACCTTCAAGCCTGGAAGCAGAAACAACGGTGGCTTGCCTACGAATAAATGGGATGAAAGCCGGATGAGTAACCCCTACACGGTGAAACAGCGCAAATCGGGTATCAACCAGCCGTATATGCGCATGGCCGATGCCATCTTGTTGTTGGCAGAAGTGAAGGCTGAACTTGGCGATGAAGGAGGTGCCAAAGCCGAATTGACCAAAGTACGGAGTCGCGCCTTTCTTGCCGCCGATCAGGACACAAAAGTCACTGCTTATGTCAATGGCTTGTCGGGTGAAGCTTTAAAAGAAGCCATTCAGCAAGAGCGTAAACTGGAACTTGCTGGTGAAGGCATTCGTCGTTGGGACTTGATCAGGACCGGTAAGTTTGCCGATAAGATTAAAGAAGTACGCGACAGGCAAAAGCAAATGTTCGAAGGATTGAAAGCCAATGGGTATTACACCTTCCCCAACGGGAATACCATTTCGAATTACATTTACACCAAGAGTGTTAATACTGCCGACCTGGGCATGAGCTACATGCTCACCAAACAATGTGATGTGACCCGTACCGATCCCACTTATCCGGTTAAATTCCCAAGCTGGCGTGGGCAACACGATGGTTGGGAAGGCATGACCAATGCTGAAGGAAATCGTAACCTGGCCATCGTTGGCATGTTCAGATTTGTTGAGCCAACTGGTGCCGAGGCCCTAGCGCTGGAAGCGGCTGGTTATAAAAAAACCGACTGGGCTTCAGACATTGTGGCCAACGAAAGCCAGTATGTGCTGGATGTTTTCAAGGGTTACCCCGACGATTTTCATGCACAGAAAGCTCCTCCAAGATATTTGATCCCATTCTCGGCAGAAACGGTATCCAAATCGAATGGTTTAATTACCAATGGGTACGGTTTTTCTCAGGAATAATTGACTTGTTCAATAAATTGACTCTATGATACAAAGAGGTGCGTATCGATCTGTAAGGTACACACCTCTTTTTTTTGAAATGCTTTTTACTATTTTAGTTTGAATCATGAACCGGATTTTATCGCTGGAATTACTTCTCCTTTTACTTTTCACTGTCGTTATAACTCCTTCGTGGGGGAAAAAAAACAATCGTTTGAATGAAGTCAGGGAAACCATGCTAAAGGCTACCCGATTCATGGTCGAAAAGGTGAGTGCCAATGGCGGTTACCTTTGGTATTACCTTCCCGATTTTTCGCGCCGCTGGGGCGAGATGGAAGCCTATCCCACCATGGTCTGGCTTCAAAACCCCGGAACCATTAGCATGGGCAATACTTTTTTGGATGCGTACCGTGCCACCGCTAACGAGTACTATTATGTGGCTGCTGAACAAGCCGCATCGGCTGTGATATGGGGGCAAAGCCACGAAGGGGGCTGGAATTACCTGATCGACTTTGCCGGCGATCGGTCGTTGAAACAATGGTATGCCACCATCGGGAAAAATGGATGGCGCCTTGAAGAATTTCAACATTATTATGGCAACTCAACTTTCGACGATGATGTGACATCTGAAGCTGCCCGGTTCCTGTTAAGGTTGTACCTCGAAAAACTGGATCCGAAATATAAACCTTCGCTCGATAAAGCCATCGGTTTTATTCTTCGCAGTCAGTATGCCAACGGAGCCTGGCCACAGCGGTATCCTCCCGCAGGCGAATTTCAAAAGAATGGCTTACCCGACTATACTTCATTTTACACTTTTAACGATGATGTGATTTGGGAAAACGTAAACTTCCTGATCCAGTGTTATCAAACCCTGGGCGAAGCCCGTTTTTTGGGCCCCATTGAAAAAGGGATGGACTTTTACATATTGTCGCAACATTCGTCAGGGGGATGGGCACAACAACTCGACCTGGAAATGAAGGTGGCCGGCGCCCGAAGCTATGAACCTGCTGCCCTGTTGCCCAGCCAAACTTTCGATAATGCCATGCTTTTACTCCGCTTTTATCAAATCACCGGCGATAGTGCTTATCTGAAACCTGTTCCCAAAGCCATCAGCTGGTTGGAAAAAACCGTTTATCCTGAAGATAAGGTAAAAGGAAGCCGATATACCCACCCTGCATTTATTGCCCCTGAAACCCAACGTCCGATTTATGTGCACAGAAAAGGCAGTAATGTTCATTGTGGAAAATATTATTGCGACGAAAAAGAGGATGAATTGCTTTCGCATTATTATGGAAAATCGCATGTTCCCCTCGAACTTTTAAAGAAAGAATATGAAAAGGTGTCAACCCTTCCATTGGATGGCTTGCTTAAATCTTCCCCGCTTCAACCCGGAACTTATTCCGGTAAAAGTACACCTCAAAAAGAGTTTGATTTTTCAAGGGCCCGGTTCTTTGAAAGGTCTGGGTTTAGAGAGCCCGATCTAAAAGAAATTATTCAATCTATTGATGGTGAAGGACGGTGGCTGGTGAAAAACGGTTCCACAAGCAACCCTTATACCGACGAGCTTGTTGGCGATCCCGAAAGTCACCAGTTCAGTACGGTGAACGTGGGCGACCGCACCGATACCTCGCCTTACCGCGACACTACCGACCAGTTGTACATTTCAACTTCGGCTTACATGAGAAACATGAGACAATTGATCCGGTTTATCGAGGGAAATAAATAAGAAATTAAGCATGAAGTACATGGTTTTTATATTGCTGATTTTCTTTGTTCTAAGCACTCCCCCGCAAGTAAACGAGAGGGTAAAAACTGTCCTGATTTAAAATATAACAAAATATCGACTATGAAGAAATTGCTTTGGCTTTGGATGTGGATGTTGCTTGTGGGTTCTGTTAATTCAGCCTTTTCCCAAACTTACATGAACCCTGTTTTGGGGGGCGATTATCCCGATCCATCGGTAGTGCGTGTTGGGAACGATTATTACCTGACCCATTCTTCGTTTGAGTATTATCCGGGATTATTGGTCTGGCACTCAACCGACCTGGTTCATTGGGAACGGCTTGGTTTTGCCCTAAACCAGTATGTTGGATCAGTATGGGCTCCTGATTTGATTTACCACGACAAACGTTTTTATATCTATTTTCCGGCGGGGGGCACCAATTGGGTGGTAACTGCCGAGTCGGCTGCAGGCCCCTGGAGCGATCCGGTCGATCTTAAGCTGAACGGTTTTATTGATCCTGGACATGTGGTCGATGAACAGGGGAAGAGGCATCTTTATTTATCGAAAGGATATACAGTACCCCTAACCAGCGATGGTATGGCGCTTGCCGGTGAACCAGTTTTCAACTACGAGGGTTGGGTTTTCCCGAAAGAATGGAGCACCGAGTGTTTTTGCCTCGAATCGCCCAAATCGACAGTAAAAAATGGGTATTACTATCTAACCTCGGCTGAGGGAGGAACGGCTGGCCCGGCTACTTCGCACATGGTGGTATCGGCCCGGTCGAAATCACCGTATGGACCATGGGAAAATTCGCCTTACAATCCGATTGTCCATACCGAAAGCCGAAATGAAAAATGGTGGAGCCAGGGACATGGTACCCTGGTCGATGATGTTGAGGGCAAGTGGTGGATGATGTATCATGGCTATGAAAAAGGTTTTCACACTTTGGGCCGGCAAACTTTAATGCTTCCAATTGAATGGACCCCCGATGGTTGGTTCCGGGTTCCTGAAGGGATGCAATCAGGCGATAAGCTTCCTCTTCCCACTGGAAAAAATTCAACCGATGGTAGTGCGCTTTCAGACGATTTTTCTGGTGAACGCTTAGGCCTGCAATGGCAGTTTTTTAAAAAATTTCAGCCCGAAAGGGTTCGTATAAACAGAGGAAAATTGATCTTAAAGGCCCAGGGAAATTCTTTTACCGAAAGTTCACCGCTGTTGGTCAATGCTGGTCACCAAAGATATGAAGTACAGGTTGGCTATTCGATCGACGATCAAACTACCGCCGGCTTAACCCTTTTTTACGATGAAAATGCCAACGTACGGATTGCTGTTAATAAAAAAGAATTTACTGTTTTTGTACAAAAGAGTGCCAAAATCAGGATGAAAAACCATTTGGGGAATAGCGGTTATTTACGTATTTTAAACGACGAAAACGAAGTAAGCTTTTACTTCAGCAGCGATGGCAAAAATTGGGAGCGGGTTGAACGCAGCCTCGACGCTAGTGGGTATAACCACAATGTATTCCACGGCTTTCTGAGTTTAAGGGCCGGGATTTTTGCTTTCGGTCAGGGTGAAGCGGTCTTCAGTCACTTTATCTATAAAATGAACTAACAATGAAAAAGCTGATCTGGATTTTTTCTGTTTTTTCTTGCATGAGCCTGATCTTTGGTGTCCTTTCGTGCGAGAATGGAAAATTGGCCAAATTAAGCGTGCCAAAAAACAACAACATGGTTTCGATCATTCTCGACAAAAACGAGTTGAAAAAACCGCTTGCTTTCGTTTCTGGAAACAAGGGCGAGATGGCCGCAATTTGGTTCGAAACCTCAAAAGGCAGAAAAACGCTCATGGGAAAACCGAAAGATATCCGTAGCAGCAATTCTGATTTTTCGGCAGTATGGCTGGTCGATGAAAGGGAAGTAGCCATTACTTTAACAAGAGAGAAAAACCAATACCAATTTAAATTTTCAGCTCATCCTTCCGACGATATTTTAGGTTGGGGAATGGCCATTGCTGCGTCGCCAGGCGAATACTTTACCGGCTTGTTCGAACGGGTGGTCGACGGCAACCAGGCTGAATCGTGGAAGAAAGGCATCAGCGAGGCCATGAACCTCAGGGGCCAGGCCATCGATATGCTGATTAAACCTACTGTTTCGCTGTATACGCCTTTCTATATTTCGTCCGATGGCTATGGATTATTCATCAACGGGACCTGGCCCGGGCATTACGACTTTTGCCGCACCGATCCCGATAGGGTACTCATCTCGTTCGAAGGACCAGACTTGAGCGGGATCCTCTATACCTCAGAAAATCCTGCTGATTTGGTCAGGGCTCATTCACTTCATGTTGGTCCTACCATCGTTCCTCCCAAATGGGCCTTTTTGCCCTGGCGATGGCGCGATGCCCACGATAACCTTCCTGCTTATTACGATGGCACCCAGGCTAAAGTTCCTTATAACTCGATGCTGGTCGAGGATGTGCTCATGATGAAAGCCTTTGACATTCCTTGTGGGGTTTATTGGGTTGACCGGCCCTGGGCCAAAGATCCCCATGGTTATGCCGATTTCGAATGGGACCCTAAACGTTTTCCAAACGCAGTTAGCATGATCGACTGGCTACACCGAAACAATATGAAGTTCTTGCTCTGGGTGGCCCCCTGGGTTACCGGCGAAGCCATGTACCGTCAAGCAAAAGAAAAGGGATACGATGTACAGATTAAAGGCCCGCACGATGCGCTCAACGAAAGCAACGTGGCTTTGGTCGATTTTACCAATCCCGAAGCTTGCCGATGGTTACAGGAAAATGGGATTGAAAAGCTGTTGCAGCAAGGAGTAGATGGTTTTAAACTCGACCGGGCTGAGGAATTGGTCCCTGAAACCCGGGATATTGTTTTTCATGATGGCCGTATCGCCCGCGAGGTGAGAAACGATTATCCTGTACAGTATGTGGAAACATTTAATGAAGCTTGTAAAAAAGTTCGTGCCGACGATTTCGTGTTGATCCCCAGGGCAGGATATACAGGAAGTTCAAAATACAGTGGTTTCTGGGGTGGAGACATCGGTTCTGAACCCGAGGGATTGCGTAATGCAATTATTGCCCTTCAGCGTTGTGCCATCATGGGCTTCCCTGTTTGGGGATCCGATATTGGAGGATACTGGCATGCCAACATCGATCGTGAAGTTACTGCCCGTTGGCTTGCTTTTGGTTGTTTCAATCCCATCATGGAGTTTGGGCCTACCGAGAACCTGGCCCCCTGGAGCATGAAAAACGAACCCTGTTACGATACAGAATTGATTGCCATTTGGCGTATGTACGCGAAAATCCATACTTCCCTGGCCGAATACACATATCAATTGGCTGTTGAAGCCAATTCAACGGGGATGCCTATTGTGAGGCCACTGTTCCTTGACTATCCCGATCAACCTAATGCCTGGACTGACTGGCAAACTTTCCTCTATGGTCCCGATATTCTGGTTTCGGCGATCTGGGAGAAGGGAACGGCTGAGCATTCCTGTTATCTTCCTGAGGGGGAAACCTGGATCGATGCCTGGGACAAAAACAAAATTTACGAAGGGGGCCAGACTGTGAAAATTGAAACACCCATGGAAAGAATCCCGATCTTTATCCGTCAGGGTTCAGCAATCGACCTGGGCGATTTGCCTGCATTATATGCCGAATCGCTAACTATTGCTCAACAAACTCCCAATTTGAAGGAAATGCAAAAGGAGGTTAATTAATCCTTCAAGGAGGATGATAAACTTCTTTTCGATTTTCGCTTAATCTAAAATAATTCAGTGTGTTGTCCTGGTTTTGGACAGCAAGTTATTCATCAGTTTTCTTGTTGTAGGAAAAAATAAGTACAGCACAAGCAGCATTGCTAAAATCCAGCCACTGCCACTAATGAGTTTTCCAAACCATCCCATGTTCAGGTTGGGGAGAAGGAAGTCTTTCAAGCCTGTCTTTTTCATTTCAAACGGGGGGCGCGACTCGGGTTCAGCTATTGTTATGGGTCGGACTTCCCATTCACCCAGGACATAGATGTGGATGACAAACTTTGCATGGTACTGGTCGGCATATCGGTGGACGTTCGAAAACCACGATCCTTCCTGCCACGATCCCATGTTGGCCAGGTGGATTATCGAGTATTTCTCGCTATCGAACAGATCGGGATTAGTAATGGCTTTGTTTTTATCGAGTAGTGGTTTTACAGGCGCCAACACGTTTTGTTCTTCAATGCGGTTTTGTACAAACTGTTCATCAATCGAACCCGGAGTGGGGTAGAGGGCCAGGCTGCTCCCGATGCGCAAATATACCCCTATGTTGTTCAGCTTCTTGTTTTCGCTTTCTGATTTGATGCCAATACATTCAACTGCAGCAATGCCAATATGGGGCTCATTATGAGTTGTCCAGAGCCCATCTTCATTTTGGTCGGTAATATACCAGGTGCCCGTTTTGGGTTTGAATTTCAGCATCACCGACAGGTTGCCGTAACGTTGATTTTTCGATTCTTTGTTGTTGAGGATTTTTCTTGTTGCGATGCCGGTCACCGGATGCCTGTCGAGCTGTCCATAATTTTGCCCATCATGGTTGGGTGAGGGTTCTATCCTGAGGAACACATCGAAGGTAAGTAACCAGTGTTCCATTTTTTGCCGTTTGCCTGAAGCCGTTTTCAGGCTGTAGGTTTCAATAGGTTTTGCACCTCCAAAACTCGATCCCAGTGAACCACCCAGTTTGAAACCCGACAACCAATCGGTAAGA
>CAZSIK010000047.1:0-6004 GCA_964606515.1 uncultured Prolixibacteraceae bacterium | reverse complement strand
AGAAAGTGGTTCATCTCGAAAAAGCGGGGTGCGGTAACTTCCACATTGAGATCGGGAAGGCCTGCCTTTTCGAAATCGGGATCAAAAACAAGCTGGTTGATTTGCACTTCAGCCAGTCCCCCCATGGGTTCAATCCCGTTTTTCCGTGAAGCATCGAACCATTTTCCCATCCATCGTACTCCTTCAAGATGGACTTCAACCCCTTGCGAAGCATCAAGGAAAGGGTGGGCAAGTGAGGATTGCGGAGGGGTATTGTTAACTCCGATCAGGTTGTCGGCCGAAATTTGTTCCAATAATTTATTCTCTTCTTGCGCCAGGTTTAGCTGATACTTTGCAGAGTCGCGCTGCCATTCGATCAGTTTCTGGTTGTTTTTTTCTGTCTTTTCAAGGTTGAAGATGCCTAAACCCATCAGCAGCATAAGTAGAATAAGGGTGGTTAATGGTGCAATTTTTTTCATCGAGATCGGGTGGTTTTTGTTTCAATGTTTAAAGTTCTACCATTTCAATAGCCCTTTTAGGGCAAATGGCAACGCAACTTCCGCAGGCACTGCAACGTTCAGTATCGAAAATGGGAACGCGCCCTTCTTTTATCGTGATTGCCTGGTACATGCAGGCTTTAAAACAACGGTAGCATTTGCTGCACTTTTTCGTGTTGAGCCTGGCCCTGCGGATAACATCGTCGAGGTGGTCCCAGGCTACCACCGATTGCACTGCACTTCCTCGTATCTGATCTAACGTAAAACCGGTTTCAAGAAAATAGCGGATCAATTTTTTCTTCATTTTATCGATTACCCCAAAGCCCGAGTTCATCACTTCGGTACATACCTGCAAATGGTTTGCTCCCAATAAGAAATATTCGACCATCGAGCTGGTTTTTCGCGAGACCCCGCCCATGGCCGAAATGGGAATGCTCTTCCAGTCGATCGAACTGGCCATGTTGGCTACAATCAAGCGACCAAATGGCCTGATGGTATCGTACGAAATGCCTCCACCGGTGGTTTTTCCTCCTACATGGAGTTCGGGTTTCATGGTATGGATATCGAATTCGCATAAGCCGGCTATGGTGTTGATGGCAGCAAGGGCATCGGCACCCGCTTCGGTCAGGGCTCTGCTCATCAAGCCTTCATTGGGATGGATCAGGTAGGGGAGTTTGGGCATTACTTTAATGTCGCTCCCCACCATTTGTTTTACCGTTCGGGTGATCTCGGCACACAACTCGATATTTTGCCCCAAGAGGGAGCCCTTTCCGTTATGGTCGCTGTGCGGGCACGAAAAATTGAGCTCAAAACCGTGGGCCCCGCTGTTCAGAAAATAAGCTGTCAGCTCCTTCCATTCTTCGATATCGGTCGAGGCAAACAGCGATACATAAAGCAACCGGTCGGGAAATTCGGCCCGAAGTTTCTTTACCCAGTCGAGCCAATATTCTTTTGGGTACTCGCTCCCCATTTCGAAATTCTGAGAAGCCAGTACCTTATTTTTATTCTTGATATGGCCTATGCGTGGCATTTTGTCGACCAGGGGCTCGGGTACTACGCTCTTGGTAATGGCTCCGGCCCATCCTGCTTCAAATCCCCTTCTGATGGTTGCATAGTCTTTGGTTGGTGGGGCCGATGCCAATACAAAGGGATTCTTCAGGTGGAAACCTAAGAAATCGGTTTCAAGAAATTGGTGTTCCATCTCCGGCGACAAAAGATTTTCTTTCCGTTGAGTTGTCATTGTTTTGTGGTTTTGGTTGAAGATTACATTCAACCTTTTTTAACTATGGATATAAAAGAGGTTTAAAATAACTACAATATTTGGATCTGCATTGCCAATCGGGATTATTTTTTAAAGGAAAGCGAAAAAGTTTGAAACATAATGTTGTGATCTGACTTGATGTTTTTATTATATTTACAAAGCAGATTTCTTGTTTGTAATTAACCAAAGTTGTTCCCGATGATTGATCTGAAAAACATTTCGAAAAACTACAACACGGTGAAAGCTGTGGTAAATGTTAGCCTCACCATCTCCAAAGGAGAATTCTTCTGTCTGTTGGGACCGAGTGGTTGTGGAAAAACCACCATCCTGAGGATGATTGCCGGCTTTGAAAAAGCCAGTCAGGGGCAAATTTTACTCGAAGGTAAGGACATTACCCATGTGCCACCCAACAAGCGAGATGTCAATACCGTTTTCCAGAACTATGCCCTGTTCCCCAACTTCAATGTGTGGGATAATATAGCTTATGGTTTGAAAATTAAAAAGATACCAAAGGAGGAACAGCAAGCAAAGATCGAGGAAGTGGTGCGCCTTGTTGGCCTCGCCGGGTTCGAAAAACGAATGCCCGGCAATCTTTCGGGGGGGCAACAACAACGGGTAGCGTTGGCCAGAGCTTTGGTGAATCAGCCCAAGGTGCTGCTCCTCGATGAACCCTTGAGCGCCCTCGACAAGAAAATTTCGGAACAAACCCGGAACGAGCTGGCCGAGCTACAAAAGAAGGTGGGCATAACCTTTATTTTTGTTACCCACAACCAAACCGAAGCGCTTGCTCTTGCCGACCGCATTGCCGTGATGAAGGATGGGGTTATTGAACATTGCGACCAACCTAAAACCATTTATGAACATCCTCAAACCCATTTTGTGGCCGATTTCATCGGGAGTATGAATTTTTTCGAAGCATCGGTAATTGGATTTGATAGCCAATCGACCTGGCTCGAGATCCCTAAGGTATCGAAAATTAAGGTAATTTATAATCCTATGCTTGAGCAGGGACAAAAAGTTTTGTTCTGCATCAGGCCCGAACGATTGAAAATCAGCATGCTCGAACCTGCTAGTTATGAAAATAGCTTGAAAGGGGTAATTCAACAAAAGGTGTATCTTGGGGAAATCACCAAATTCATTGTGAAGTTGATCGATGGTAGGGAGATTACTGTTATTGCACAGAACTATCTGTTGCAGATGTCGAACGAATTTTACGATATAGGGGAACCTGTTTTTGTAAATTGGAGCCAATCATCGGGGGAGATCATCCATGGCTAAGAGAATAAAAGAGCAGCATTTTCTTTTGGTGCCACCTGCGTTTTGGCTGCTTGTTTTCTTCGTGGTGCCGCTCGTTATCGTAATTGGCTATAGTTTTTCTGTGGCTTCGGGTGAAGAAGGATTCACTTTAATTCATTATAAACAAGCATTACAGGGAATGTACCTGAAACTTTTCCTCAAATCGTTTGGGTACGCTACAGTTACCACCCTGATCACCTTGTTGATTGCTTTCCCGATGGCGTATTACATGGCTTTTGCTTCGCCTAAAATGAAAATGATCATCATGTTTCTGATCATACTCCCGTTCTGGACCAACTTCCTGATCAGGATGTATTCGATTATTACCCTGCTGGGCGATTCGGGACTGATCAACACCGCACTGATGGGCCTTGGTATTGTTAAAGAACCCATTAAGATGATGAACAATACCTTTGGAATGTACGTAGGCTTTGTGTATTGGAACCTGCCGTTCATGATCCTGCCCATCTTTTCGTCGCTCGACCGGATGGATGTTTCGTTGCTTGAAGCATCGATGGATTTGGGTGCAGGAAAAACACGAACCTTCCTGAACATCACCCTGCCTTATGCAGTTCCCGGTTTGGTGGCGGCCATCATTTTTACCTTCATCCCTACTTTGGGAAATTTTGTTATCCCCGAATTTTTGGGGGGTACCGACAACCTGATGATCGGCAACGTGATCACCGCCCAATACCTGCAAGCACGCAACTGGCCTTTCGGTTCGGCATTGTCGACCTTGCTGATGTTGGTGATGATGATCTTTATCTCGCTGTACATCCGGTTTTTCAATCCTGCAAAGTCAAACAATAACCTAACCTTCTGATTATGGCTGGAAACATTGCACGGGGAAACGACCTGGGGATAGGACAGGGCAAAGTCTTGAAAATATTCACCATTGCTGGGCTTATTTTTCTTTTACTTCCTTTGCTGGTGTTGATCGTATATTCCTTCAACGAATCGCGTACGGTAACCGTCTGGACTGGTTTTTCGCTGAAATGGTACCGATCGGTTTTTCAGGATCCGGCCATTTGGCTGGCTGTAAAAAACTCGTTGGTGATAGCGGTAGTCAGCACATTTTTTACCACGGTATTGGGAACTATGGGGGCTTTATTGCTTTCGAAATACACGTTCAAGGGAAAAGATTTATTTCAGAACATGCTGTATGTTCCGGTATTGCTCCCTGAGATTATTTTTGGGGTGATGCTGCTGGCCTTGTTCCTGATGATTGGTTTCCCCCTTGGATTGATCTCCATTATTTGTGCCCACATCACGTTCAGCTTTCCTTTTGCCACCATGATAATCTATGCCAAAGTGGTCAACATGCCTGCTTCAATCGAGGAAGCCAGTCTTGACCTTGGGGCCAGCAGGTGGCAAACTTACATGAAGGTAATATTGCCGTACATTTCACCAGGGATTATTTCAGGGGCCATGTTTGCCTTTACCATGAGTGTCGACGATTTCGTCGTGACCTTTTTTACTGCCGGGGTGGGTTCGTCGACCCTTCCATTGAAAATTTATTCGCTGATCAAATTTGGAGTAACCCCTTCTATCAATGCCATTTCAACCATATTGATCGTGTTTACTGTAATTGTTCTCTTTCTTTCAAACCGTATACAGGAAAGCAAACGCCTAGGAAAAAAATTCAAGATGGCCATTTTGTCTTTTTTCGTATTGCTTATTGTTTTCCTAATTGCTTCTCCTCTTTATACTTCCGATGAAAAGAAGCTAAATATTTATAATTATTCTGGTTATCTCAGTGAAGAACTGATCCGGGATTTTGAAAAAGAAACCGGCATCAAGGTTACCCTCGATTATTACAACGATAACGAGGAACTCCTTTCACGCTTGAAGATGGGCGTTTCGGGTTATGACCTTATTTTTCCGACAGGTTATATGGTGAAAATCATGAAAGAATTGGGTTTGATCATTCCTGTTGATTACGCTAACGTGCCTAATTATCAATACATCACTCCCAATTTTCGAAAATTGCCATACGATACTACAGGCTTGTATTATGTGCCTTATGCTTACGGTTTTACTGGAATTGTATACAACAGCGAAATGATTAAGGATACGATCAACTCCTGGAAAGCCATGTGGAACCCCAAATACAAGGGAAAGATTTTAATGATCGACGAAATGCGCGAGACTTTTTATGTGGCCTTTACCTTGTTGGGGCAGCCCTTTTCGCCCGATACGGTTGTGTTGAACCAGGCACGCGATTTATTGATCAAACAACGGCCTCTTTTAAAAAAATACGAATCGAATGCCATTGAAGAACGGATGATTAGCGGCGATGCCTGGATTGCCCATGCCTGGAATGGCTTAACAGCCCGCCTCGTGAAAGCCGATTCAAAATTTAAATCGGTAATCCCTTCCGAGGGAGTTGTATTCTGGGTTGATAACATCTGCATCCCCGCCGGTGCACCTCATAAAGAAAATGCTCTCCAATTTCTCAACTTCCTGTTGAAGCCTGAGAATTCGGCAAAAAACATTCAAACCATCATGTACGCCATGCCGAACGAACAAGCCAGGGCTTTGCTCGATTCAAGTCTGAAGAACAACAAAGTAATTTTTCCTGATCTAAGCGATTCAACCGAAATGGAGGTTCTTGAAGATTACGGTAATTTCAACCAGATGTTGGATAAAGCCTGGACTGAAGTCAAGACAAAGTAAAATTTCCCTTTCATTTTAATGAAATGGGTTTCAACATCAAGGCAAACAGTTGGGCTAATATCGCATTTAGAATTGGATCAAATCGTTGATTTTACATCCGAAAAACTCAATATAAAGGCTTCAAAATATTTTTCATCCGGTCTACATAAAAATTATAATCTTTTCTGGCAATAATCAAGCTACTTGTATCGGTCGGCGGTATGAAATCGTTGGGGATTGCGGGCTACTTTCCTGACCAGTTACACCGAACTTGATGCGTGGCAGAATGTTTGAATAACCACCTAAACCCCAATGT
>CAZSIK010000046.1:0-20053 GCA_964606515.1 uncultured Prolixibacteraceae bacterium | reverse complement strand
TTGGGGAGGCACCATGGTCGAAACCTGGACAAGCCGCGAAGCTGCCGAAACCGATCCGGTTCAGAAAAAGTGGCTTGAAGGGCTCCAGCATTTCGATGCCCAAAAGATGGCCGGGGAACAAGCCCAAATCTTCAAATTATACAGGGAAGAATTGAGCAAGGTACAGGTTGCCGACTATCGGCACGACTATCTTGCCCCAGAATACAACGACAACAATTGGTTTTCGATGACCCAACCCGGCTTATGGGAAGACCATCCCGGTTTTGAAGGCTTCGATGGCATTGTATGGTACCGGAAAACCATAGAAGTCCCCGAAAATTTTAATGTGAACAAGGCGGTTTTGCATCTGGGAAAAATCGACGATACCGATTGGGTTTGGATTAACGGCAAACGGGTGGGCGAAACCTTCAATCAATATGCGCAAGCCCGTCGGTATGAAATTCCAGGCGGGATCATTACAACCGGAAACAATACAATCGTAGTAAGAATTGAAGATTACACCGGGGGTGGAGGTATTTATGGTTTGGAGGAGGAGTTATTGCTGAGTGATGGCACTAATTCGATTCCACTTTCTGGATTGTGGAAAGTGGCCAAAGACCCTGTGCGCACCCCGCGAAACCCATTGGTGTTGCAACCCTCGGCCCTTCAGCCCAACCAGTTCCCAACCCTGTTGTTCAATGCAATGATCCATCCTTTGGTAAAGTTCGCCATCAAAGGGGCAATCTGGTACCAGGGCGAAGCCAATGCCGATGCCGTGCAGCAAGCCCTCAGGTATGAAAAACAATTTCAATTGATGATTTCCGATTGGCGAAAACATTGGCAAGTGGGAGATTTCCCGTTTTATTGGGTTCAACTGGCTAATTTCAAAGCCGAAACCCAAAAACCCCGTACCGAATGCTGGCCCTTTCTTCGTGAAGCCCAGGCCAATACGCTGGGGATGAAGAACACGGGACAGGCTTGCATTATCGACATTGGTGAAGCAAACGACATTCACCCCCGAAACAAGGTTGATGTTGGGAGCAGGTTGGCATTAAATGCCCTTCGCTTCGATTATGGAAAGGAGGTAGTTTATCACGGTCCAAGGAAAGGCGAGGTTGCTTTTAAAGGAAACCAGGCCATTGTGTCATTCGAAACCGGAGGCGGGCCCCTGATGGTAAAGAATAAGTATGGGTACATCAATGGATTTGCAGTGGCGGGCAAGGATAAGGTTTTTCATTATGCTGCGGCCGAAATTGTAGATGACCGAACCGTTAAAGTTAGTTCTCGTAATTCCGACCCAATTGAAGCGGTACGTTTTCTTTGGGCCGATAACCCGGGAGAAGCGAACCTGTACAATAACGCCGGTTTACCCGCAGAACCTTTCCGTACCGACAATTGGAACGACAAATAATCATTGAAAATAACAATATAATATTCTGAATATGAGCAAGTCATTTTTGATAATACTTCTTTTTTTATCATTTTTAGGAACTTCTGTAGTGTATGGCCAAGGTAAGGTGATGATCAATTCTTTAGGTTACCAACCTTCCTCGGTAAAGATGGCTACCATCACTGCACCCTGTTCGCAATTTGTGGTCAAAACTGCAGATGGAGATCAAGCTTCACTATCGGGTAAAGTAACGGGATCTTTCTCTCAAAGCGATGTCGGTCAAACGGTTTGGAAGGCCGATTTCTCGGCTTTACAGAAACCTGGAAAGTACTATCTCGATGTTGAAGGGGTTGGTCGGTCGCTGGTGTTTGAAGTTGG
Source organism: uncultured Prolixibacteraceae bacterium (assembly GCA_964606515.1). Lineage (GTDB taxonomy): Bacteria > Bacteroidota > Bacteroidia > Bacteroidales > Prolixibacteraceae > CAZSIK01. The sequence goes on along the minus strand of CAZSIK010000046.1, from coordinate 18,306 downwards.
CCAATCGGTTTATCATTTTGCCTATACCACTTCCATGCGGGCATTTTACCTTTGGCGCTGTGGCATGGCAGTCGAGGGGCATTTCAATGGTAATCATTATGCAACCAAAGCTTGCCACCTCGAAGATGGTTGGCTCGATTATGTGGGCCAAGCCGGAGAACGTCGCGATGGTACTGGCGGATGGCACGATGCCGGAGATCACGGCAAATATACTGTAAATGCAGGTGTTACCTTGGGCCTTCTCTTTTATGCCTGGGACCAATTTGGCGACAAACTGAAAAAGGTCGATCTTGGGATACCCGAAACTACCCCCGGTATGCCCGATTTTTTACAAGAACTGAAATGGGAAACCGACTTTATCCTTAAAATGCAGTACGCCGACGGATCGGGAAAAGTATCGCATAAGCTCACCCGTGTGAATTTCGAAGGTTTTATTATGCCTCAGGACGATGATGGCAAAAGGTATTTTACCGATTGGAGCAGCGATGCCGTGGCTGAGTTTGTAGCCATGATGGCCATGAGCGCCCGCTATTTCCAACCTTACGATGCGGCTTATGCCAAAAAATGCCTCGATGCAGCCAAAGCCAGTTTCCAATTTTTGCTTGATAACCCAGAACCTAAGCGCTTTCAACAAGGAGTTTTCAAAACGGGGGGCTATCAGTCGGGCGACAAGGACGACCGTTTGTGGGCTGCTGCCGAGATGTGGGAAACAACCGGTGATGCTAAAGCTTTAGCCGAGTTGGAGAAACAAATCAGACAGGTGGGTGCCCGCTGTGATTCCGACTGGGACTGGGGCAATGTGGCCAATCTGGGAATGTTTGCTTACGCACTTTCGAAACGCGAAGGCCGAAATTCTGAATTGCTTAATGCGGTTAAAACAAACATCATTTCCACCGCCGATTCAATTGTGTTGAAAGGGAACAGTGATGTGTATGGCCGTCCGTTGGGAGGGCGCTATTATTGGGGGTGTAACGGAACGGTGGCCCGCCAGGCATTAAATCTACAGGTAGCCAACAAGCTTTCGCCCGATCCGAAATACCTTACAGCCAACCAACAAATTGTCGATCATCTGTTTGGAAGGAATTATTATGGGCGCTCGTATGTAACCGGTTTGGGGGCTAACCCTCCAATGAACCCGCACGATCGCCGCTCCGGGGCCGATGGCATTACCGATCCCTGGCCCGGGTATCTTGTTGGCGGTGGCCACAAAGCAACCGACTGGGTCGATAAGCAGGAGAGCTACTCTCACAACGAGATTGCCATTAACTGGCAGGGAGCTTTGGTATATGCCCTGGCTCCTTTTCTCGATTAAATAAGATAACCAACTTTTCTAAAACAACTTTTCCAAAGTTCTAAACTTTGGAAAAGTTGTTTAAATAAGTAGTAAGATGAAGAATTTAAGCCTGTTATCCAGATTGTTTGTATTAGCTGCTTTATTGTTGTTCAGCTGTCAAAAACCTAAGGTTCAGTACGAAAATCCGTTTCAGGATCCGGGGCTTCCGGTTGAGGAGCGGATCGATAATCTGCTATCGTTGATGAACCTTGAAGAGAAGGTTCAATGCCTGGGTACCCGTCCCAACATTCCCCGGTTAGGAGTAGTGGGAACCGGGCACATCGAAGGGCTTCACGGAATAGCCAAAGGTGGGCCGTCAAACTGGGGGCGCCGGGGTCGTATTATACCCACTACTACCTTCCCGCAATCGATAGGCCTTGCCCAAACATGGAACCGTTCAACCTTGAAAAAGGTAGGAGAAGTTACTTCAACCGAAATGCGCTATATGGTACAATATCCAGATTATCAGGAAGAAGGCCTTGTTTTGCGAGCCCCCAATGCCGATATCGGGCGCGACATACGGTGGGGACGGAACGAGGAGTGTTACGGCGAAGATGCCTTTTTTAACGGGACTTTGGTAGCATCTTTCATTAATGGGGTTCAGGGCGACGATCCGAAATACTGGCGAGCGGCTTCGCTGATGAAGCATTTCCTTGCCAACAGCAACGAAGATACCCGTACCTTTTCTTCTTCCAATTTCGACGAGCGGCTTTTTCATGAATATTACTCCCATCCGTTTAGAATGGGCATACAAGAAGGGGGAAGTCAGGCTTTTATGGCAGCATATAATTCGGTGAACGGCATTCCGATGACCATCCATCCCATGCTTAAAGATATTTGCATGAACGAGTGGGGGCTTAACGGCATAATCTGCACCGATGGAGGTGCTTACAAGTTGCTTATTTCCGACCATAAATATTATCCCGACGAAGCTACAGCCGCTGTGGGGTGCATCAAAGCCGGAATCAACCAATTTCTCGACCGGTATAACGAGGGTGTAATTCAGGCGCTTGATAAAGGTTTGCTTACCGAAACCGATATCGATGAAACCTTGAGAGGGGTGTTCCGGGTTATGATCAAACTGGGGCAACTCGATCCCGATGAAATGGTGCCTTACAAACAAATCGGGAAAAAGGGCGAACCTGAACCCTGGAAAAGCGAACTTCATAAGCAAGCGGTATTGAAAGCTACCCAGGAGTCGATTGTACTTTTGAAAAATGAGAATCACTTCCTTCCTCTGAATAGGACATTGAAAACCATAGCCGTAGCCGGAATTTTGGCCGATACGGTAATGCTCGACTGGTACAGCGGCACCCCTCCATACCGGATTACCCTACTACAAGCATTAAAAGAAAAACTGGGCAACCAGGTAGAAATCTTGTATTCCAGAAACAACGATGAGGCAGTATCCAATGCTGAAAAGGCAGATGCAGTGATTGTTATAGTAGGGAATGATCCTGTTGGGGGCATCGACCTGGAATGGGCTAAGGTGGACCTGCCTTCGTATGGTCGCGAAGCAGTCGACCGAAGGAGTATCGAACTTGAAGAGGAAGAGCTGGTTAAGCGCCTATACGAGGTTAATCCCAACACCGTACTCGTGTTGATGAGCAGTTTTCCTTATGCAATAAATTGGTCGGACGAAAATTTGCCGGCGATACTGCACATGACCCACAACAGTCAGGAAACCGGAACTGCACTTGCCGATGTGCTTTTTGGCGATTTCAATCCAGCCGGTCGCCTGGTACAAACCTGGCTAAAATCGCTTGCTGATTTACCCGATATGATGGATTACAACATCAGGAACAACCGTACCTATATGTATTTTAAGGGCGATGCGCTTTACCTGTTTGGCTTTGGCCTTAGCTATACCTCCTTCGAATACGGTAACCTTAAAATAAATAAAAAAAAGTTCAAATCTGGCGGAACCATCAGGGTGCAATTTTTCCTTCATAACACGGGTGAAGTTGCCGGCGACGAGGTGCCCCAATTGTATGTGAAGCATATTGCAAGCAAGGTTGAAAGGCCAATACTGGAACTAAAAGGATTTGATCGGGTTGGTCTGAAACCAGGCGAGAAAAAAACAATCAGGATCAATGTTCCGGTCGAAAGCCTTGCTTGCTGGGATTCGATACAGCATCGGTTTGTTGTCGAGCCGGGTGAGGTGGAACTATTGATCGGCGCTTCATCGGAAGACATCAGGCTGAAAACTGTGGTTGAATTATTGTAGAACTTATTCAACCCTGATCAATATTTCCTCATGTGATGTCAATCGGCCAATAGGGGCAGAGGGCATCCCCAGTTTGCCGAGTAGGTCTTCTACTTCAGGTGCGGCTTCTTTCGTAACCGCAAGCAATAGTCCCCCGCTGGTTTGCGGATCGCAGAGCAGTAAACGGTCGTCTTCGTTATTCAGGCTAACCTGGCAACCATAGCTGTCCCAGTTTCGGTGTGTACCCCCTGGAATACAACCCTGGGCTATATAGTTGTCGACATGGGCCAATCTGGGTATTTTTTCCACTTCAATAATTGCCGATAACCTGCTTCCGCTGCATAGTTCAGCAAGATGCCCCAGCAGTCCGAAACCAGTTACATCGGTCATGGCACTTACCCCAGGTATTTCCGATAACTTCATGCCAATCGAGTTTAGCCTGATCATCGAATCAATGGCAAGACCGGCATGGGCAGGCAATAACTTCCCCTGTTTCTGGGCTGTAGTTAAAATGCCTACACCCAGGGGTTTGGTCAGGTACAAGTTGCAGCCTTCGGTAGCGGTATCGTTCCTCTTTAGTTTGGTAATTTCTACTTCGCCATTAACTGCAAGCCCAAAAATGGGTTCAGGGCTGTCGATGCTGTGACCGCCTGCAATTACAATGCCTGCCTGGGCGCAGGTTTCTCGTGCCCCATCGAGCACCTGACCGGCGATTTCGACAGGGATTTTGTTTATCGGCCAACCCAGGATGGCAATGGCCAGCAAAGGCTTGCCGCCCATGGCATACACATCGCTGATGGCGTTGGTGGCGGCAATTTGGCCAAAGGTAAACGGATCGTCGACAATAGGCATGAAAAAATCGGTAGTGCTGATCAACGCTTTCCCGTTGCCCATGTCGTAGACAGCGGCATCGTCGCGACTCGAATTGCCCACAAGCAGGCGGGGGTCGTAAATTGGTTCCTGGGTGCTTTTTAAAATAGCATCGAGTACCTTGGGCGAAATTTTGCAGCCACACCCGGCGCCATGGCTGAATTGGGTTAATCGGATCGGACTATCGTTTGTACTCATGTTCAAGAATTGTATTAGCAATGATTTCAGGATTGGAATTGTTGGTTTCGATTATATAAACTTGATCAGGAGTGCGGCTGTCGAGGCTTTTATGGTACAATTTGTCATAATAATGTAAGACCAATTTGGCCACTTCATGAAAGTTTCCTGCCTCAAGGTTTTTTAAGGCTAGTTGGGTTACATCACCACCCAATCTTCTGTTTATTTGTTTTATTGAGAAAGCAAGGGCCAGTGGGTCGAGATGTGCATATTCGTTGACCAAACGTTCTATTCTATGCTCCTTGGGAATTTCTATAAAATAAAGAATGGATTGTTTCATTTGGTTGAAAAGGGATACCGGAAGATTTACCTTGCCAATATTCTGGCTTTCATCTTCGAGCCAGACCACCTTCGATGAATTGAAGGTTCTCCATGATTCAAACATATTATTTTCAAACTGTTCGGTAGTTGGCTGAATAGGTTGCCCTATCCCTCCAAAGGTCGAACCTTTGTGGCAGGCAAGTTCTTCAAGGTCGATAACCTGTTCGCCAGATTTTTCTAGCTGGTGAAGGATGGCCGTTTTGCCACTTCCAGTATAGCCACCGATAATTCTGAGCGGAAGACTTCGGTTGAATGAATCGGCAATAAATGACCTGTATGATTTGTACCCTCCTTTTATTAGGAGTACTTTTCTGAACCCGTTTTCGGAAAGGTGGCTGGCAAAGGCCTGACTACGCATTCCTCCTCTCCAGCAATGCACTGCAACTTGCAGCGCGGGGGCTACTCTCTTTGCCCCTTCAATAAAAGAATCCAATTTGGGTTGAACCAGGAGCATGGCCAGTTTAATCGCTTGTTCCTGTGACTGCTTTGTGTAAACGGTACCTACTTTAGCCCGCTCTTCATCTGAAAAAAGTGGAATATTGATTGCTCCTGGAATATGTCCCCTCGAATATTCACCCGGAGACCGTACATCAACCAGGGGGACTTGATCGTTTAAAAGTGTTTCTATATCAATTTCATTGACCATGCCGGCAAATTTAGGTTAAACAAGTTTACATCTTCGCTTAGTAATTATAAAAATTCAAAATATTTCGTCAAAGAAAGCCCAAAGCACTTGATCCCCCAATATGCATTGTTCCCTATTTGTTGAGCGAAATACTACTTGTCAAGTGGTATTATCTTAATAACTGGGGGTAATAATTTTTGCATTTACCAATTGCTCAATTTCTACCCCCAATTCGTTTATTTATTCCTCTTTTACCATTCGAAAAATCCCCAATTTTAAAATCGAGAACAAACCAATGTCCGCAGAAGATTGATGGACCATAATTTTGACCCATTATGACCAAAAAAATGAAAGCCATTACGCTTGAGTTTGAGCGAAAAAAGAAAATTACTTTTGCCATAGCCGCTTTAGTTTATCTTCTTTTTATTTCGCTTTTCCTGTTATTTGTAACTTCGTGCAGCTCTTCAGGGCCTGATCCTGGCCACCCGATTGGAAAATGGGCAGGAGAAAAAATTACAGAAACTGGTTTCCCTTTAACCTGAAAAGGGAAACCAGTTTTGTTTTAATTTGGGGATGAAAAGTGAAGGGTCTTAGTGGTAGATTTTAAAAATGCAAAAAACAACAATTAAAAATTGGAACGTATGTGGCATTGTATTCATTATGATGGCACTATGTGGTATTGAACCTTTATTTGCTCAAGGCTACAGCAACAACATCAGGTTAAATCAAGTGGGTTTTCTTCCAAATGCAATAAAGAATGCAGCCGTGGTGAATGCGCAATCCGACAGCTTTAAAGTGATTACATACGACCAGGAGCGGGTCGTGTTTGCTGGTAAGCTTTCATCTTCATCTAATTATTCCTCTTCAGGAGAACAAGTCCGGATTGCCGATTTTTCAAGTTTACTAAGCCCGGGAAAATTCAGGCTCCTTGTTGAAGGCTTAGGTAAATCGGTGCCTTTTTCAATTCAGGAGGATTTATTATTGTCTTTATCGAAAGCAAGTATAAAAGCCTTTTATTACAACAGGGCCTCAACTCCGTTGTTAAAAGAGCATGCCGGGATTTATGCACGGGTAGCCGGCCATCCCGATAATTCAGTCGTTGTGCACCCTTCGGCTGCTTCGGCAGGCCGCCCGGCAGGAACGGTAATTTCTACTCCCGGAGGTTGGTACGATGCAGGCGATTACAACAAGTATATTGTCAATTCAGGAATTTCAGTGTTCACCCTTCTTTCTGCTTATGAAACCTATCCTGAATTTTATGACACCTTGAAACTCAATATTCCCGAGAGTAACAATTCAATCCCCGATATCCTCGACGAAGCTTTATGGAACATCAAATGGATGATGACCATGCAAGACCCTGCCGATGGGGGGGTGTACAGCAAAACCACTGAGGCTCAATTCGGCGGTTTCGATATGCCTGCAAAAGTAACTTCTACCCGCTATGTTGCTGCAAAAAGTACTGCTGCAACCCTCGACTTTGCAGCAATTATGGCCATGACAGCCAGGGTTTACAAGTCATTTGATACTGTTCTGTCAGAAAAGGCTTTGCAACAAGCCTTGTTGGCCTGGGATTGGGCCAAGGCCAACCCTAATGTGCAATTTAAGAACCCTTCGGCATCGGGTGGTTTCCCTGCTATTGGAACCGGCGAATATGGCGACACCAATTTTGCCGATGAATTTTCGTGGTGTGCCGCTGAATTGTATGTCAGCACCAAAGATCAAAAATACTACAATGAAATAGGGATAAACAAAACTTACAATTATCCTGCCTGGCCCAATGTGAAAACCCTGGGACTGCTTTCGTTGATTGTAAACAAGGATAACCTGAGCCCGGTGGCCGATACTGCCCTTTTCAAGAATAAGTTGATTGGTCTCGTGAGCCAGGCGAAGAACAAGGCCGCCTCTTCACCTTACCGCATTACGGGCGATTTTTTTTACTGGGGTGGAAATAATACTTATGCCAACCTGGGCATGATGTTCATGCAGGTTTTCAGGCTAACCCACGATAAAGGATATTTTAATGCTGCCGTTTCGTCGCTCGATTACCTGTTGGGCAGAAACGCCACAGCTTATTGTTTTGTTACGGGCTCCGGAACCAAACGCCCCATGAACATCCACCACAGGGTATCGGGGGCCGATGGCATTGCCGAGCCCATCCCCGGGTTTCTGGTAGGTGGCCCTAACCCGTCGAATGTTAGCGATTGCGGGGCTTCGCAGTATCCTTCTTCCCTGCCGGCAAAAGCCTATACCGACCTGGAATGCAGCTACTCGACCAACGAGGTTGCTATAAATTGGAACGCACCACTGGCTTTTCTTGTTGGGGCAATTCAATGCGAATATCTTGGAAACTTTAAAACTTCGGCCCCGGTTACCTTATCGTTGTCTTCAAACCATATTTCCCTTCCTTCAAAATCGGGTTTCGAATTTCCGTTGACCATTGAAGGAAATGCGGTTTGGTCGCTTGCTTCTGATAAAAGTTGGATAAGCTTATCACCCAAGTTGGGTATCGGTAGCTCGGTAGTGAAAGTTTCATGCGCCACCGATAATGCATCCGAAGCCGAAAGGAAGGGGTATATTTTGGTTTATTCCGGAATCGAAGTGTACGATTCAGTTTGGGTTACACAAAACGGGAGGAGAAAAAATTTCAGGCTTGAAGCTGAAAGCTATACCGATATGTTTGGGCTACAAACAGAAAATACAAGCGACATACAAGGCGGATTGAATATTGGTTATGTCGACCCGGGCGACTGGGTTTCTTATCAGGTCGAAATATCTTGTTCAGGGATATATGAAATTCAAATACGGCATGCAGGTTATGAAGGTGAGTTTGATCTATTGGTCGACGGTATAGAAGTAAAAAAAGTAGCGCTTCCGGCTACTTCCGATTGGCAGGTCTGGACCAGCACTTCTTTTAATTTGGATTTAAAAGAAGGGGTACACCAGTTCAGACTCCAATTCCATAAAGCTGGGACCAACCTCAATTGGTTGTCGTTTGTTTGGAAAGAATCATCCGGAGTCAATTATTCACCAAATGAGGATTTGCTCATTTATCCGCTTCCGGTTGACCGAACCCTTACAATTGAATGCAACGCGGCTGTTTTTCCTGACAGGATGAAAATGGTATCTGCAAGGGGTAATAATTTATTTGAAAAAGATTTCAATGGAAAGAACAGCCTGTCGATTGATGTTTCTACTCTGAAAAGAGGAGTCTATTTTGTTCATATTGAAGCTCAGACAGGTGTTTTCACCCGTCGGATCATGATAAAGTAGGAGAAGAATAATTATTGAAAATGAAGAAGGGGCTATATTTATTATTGGGTTTGCTTATACCGATAAGCAATGCATTTGGGCAAGATAAAAACTTTCATATTTATCTCTGTTTCGGGCAATCGAACATGGAAGGCCAGGGGACGATTGAGGCTCCGGACCGGGTTCAAAACAACCGGTTTAAAGTGTTGGAAGCAGTCGATTGTTCGAACCTGGGGCGAAAAAAAGAAATTTGGTACACTGCAGTGCCCCCGTTATGCAGGTGCTGGAGCGGACTTTCCCCAGCCGATTATTTTGGCAGGACCTTGGTGGAAAACCTTCCTGCTGAAATCAAAGTAGGTGTTGTAAATGTATCGGTGGCCGGATGCAAAATTGAACTCTTTCAAAATGAAAACTACCAGTCGTATTATGCTTCGATTACCGAGGATTGGTTGAAAAACATCATCGGCGAATACGGCGGAAACCCATACACGCGTCTGGTCGAAATGGCTAAATTGGCACAGAAGGATGGGGTAATCCGTGGGATCCTGTTGCACCAGGGAGAATCGAATACTGGCGATAATGCCTGGCCATCAAAAGTGAAATCGGTGTACGATAACCTGATCAAAGATCTTGGTTTGCAGGCCGATTCGGTGCCTTTGCTGGCCGGCGAAGTGGTACATGCCGACCAGGGAGGTGTTTGTGCCAGTATGAATTCAATTATTGCCAAGCTCCCTCAATCGGTTCCCAATGCCCATGTGATTTCTTCAAAAGGATGTGCCGATGCCGCAGATAATCTGCATTTCTCCTCGGCGGGCTATCGTGAAATTGGGAAGCGGTATGCACTTAAAATGCTTTCTATAATGGGCGTCGAAGTCAAGGATCCGGATAAGCCTGCCCCTCCTGTAACAGAATCGTTATGGTTCGAGGCTGAACGGTACATCCCAAATCCCGGGAGCAAGTTTAAAACTGTTGTCAATGAATCAGCATCCGACGGTAAATACCTGACAGTACCTGCCGGGGTGCAGGCCATTGCAACCGAACCCTTCGACAGTTCGGGTTATATTACAATACCCTTTTCAGTTTCTCAGGATACCTTATACCATGTGTATGGACGGCTTAATTGCCCGACATACAGCGACGACTCCTTCTGGATGAAGGTGGACCAGGGAATGTATACCCTTTGCAGCGAACTGAAAACCAATGGTTGGGAGTGGAAAAAAATCAACGGTTATCAACTTAGGAAAGGAAAACATACCCTTTCAATAGGGTACCGCGAAGATGGGGCAAACCTTGATAAAATAAGCATATCGAGTAAGGGTGAAATCCCTGTAGGAATGGGAGGGGTTGATTCGCTTAAGCTCGGTCACAATACGATTGATTTAACTGAAGGGTTTAAGCTTGAACAAAACAGTCCCAATCCCTTCCGCAGTAAAACTTGCTTCGCTTTCGAAGTCCCTGTCGATATCAAAGTATCGCTGAAGGTATTTAATTTGTCGGGCATTGAAATAGCGGAACTGGCAGGAAAGGAATATAAAAAAGGGAAACATCAGGTTGAATTCGATGGAACTGATCTTGTTTCAGGAGTTTATTTGCTTTCCATGAAAGCCGGGCCGTTTAAAAGTAATAGAATGTTAATTGTGTCGAATAATAATTAGGTTAAAACTGTTGAATATGAAACAGCTGGGGTTTATTTTAATTTTCTTGTTTTTAATGAGAGCCCAAATCATGGGGCAAAACATACCTGTAGTTTTTGAAGCTGAAAGCGGAATTCTGGGTAGTGATTTCCGAAATACAGATACACTTGGAGTTAAAGTGGTTACGATTAATACCAATGTGATCAATACTCTGAATCCGGGAAGTGCTGCAAGGATCATTACTTTTCAGGTAACTTTTCCCGATTCGGGCACTTACGATTTATACGCACGAATTCTGGTAGGTCCAAAAAATTACGACGATGATAGTTTTTTCTACGGAAATGGACTAGGCTCAAAGGAAGTGACTCAGGATGCCGCATGGATCAGGGCCAATGGTTTGGCTGCGGTAGGTTTTACCTTGCCGTCGACAGTGGTTACCGGGGCTGGTACTGCCCAAGGCCAGGTTTGGAAATGGCTTAACCTGTCGAAGTTTACTGCTGATGTGCCGCCGATTTCGTTCAGGGTTGAAAAAGAGGCGCTAAGCCAAACTTTTCAGATTGGCGCACGCGAAGATGGCTTGTATTTCGATAAATTCGCTTTTGGCCGTAAAGGATTGTTTTTCACAGTCGACAACCTCGATAAAGGAGAGCCCGGTTCTGTTGATGACCCGGGGATCAGGAAGGTGAACCCGATTGCCAAAGGAAAATCAAAATTCATGGGATGCGCATGGGGTTACAACCAGGCCGCGGGATTTGAAGATTTATGGAACCAGTCGACACCCGAAAATGCAGGTAAATGGGGTAGTGTTGAAAGTACCCGGAACAGTATGAATTGGGCTGTACTCGATTCCACTTACAAGGTGGCAAAAAGGTTCAAGATGATTTTCAAACAACATACCCTGATATGGGGGGCACAACAACCCTCGTGGATTGGAACTTTGGATACCGCTACGCAACGTAAGGAGATCGAACAATGGTTCTCGCTGCTTGCAACCCGCTACCCCGATATGGAACAAATCGACGTGGTAAACGAACCGATCCACAACGCACCCAACGGAATGTTACCCTGGGGCTCCACCACAAAAAATGTAGATTATGCCAAAGCCTTGGGCGGTGCCGGAAAAACCGGGTGGGATTGGATAATCAACTCGTTCAAATTAGCCAGAAAGTATTTTCCAAAATCAAAGCTGATCATGAACGAATATAGTGTAATCAACAGTTCGTCGACAACAAAACAATATATCGATATCATTAAACTGTTACAGGCCGATTCGCTCATCGACGGTATTGGCGAACAGGCTCATGCTTTTACAACTTACGGTACATCAACCTCTTTGATGAAAACCAATCTCGATGCACTGGCTGCAACTGGTCTTCCAATCTATCTCACCGAAGTCGATATTGATGGGCCTACCGACCTTGCCCAGTTGAACGAAATGAAAAGGGTAGTCTCACTATTTTGGGAACATCCTGCAGTTGCTGGCATCACTTTCTGGGGTTTCCGCAACGGGATGTGGCGCAGCGACCAGAAAGCTTATCTTGTAAGCCCTCAGGGAGTAGAAAGACCTGCATTGAAATGGCTGAAAGCCTACATTCAGGACACACTCACTCCTCCCCAATCGGTTGCCGTATCGGCAGCGGGTGGGGCCAATACAATCGATACGAAAGGGGGTACCTTGCAAATGGCCGCATCGGTCCTTCCTATAAATGCTACAATTAAAAATATAACCTGGAGCGTGTCGCCATCGAACAGGGCAAAGATCGATGCGAATGGCCTGCTGACCGCAATGGCCGATGGTACAGTTACCGTTATGGCTACCGCCTGGGATAATACGAACATAAGAGGGTCAGTTTCTGTTGCAATCTCAAATCAAACATTATCAACACCCAAGGAGCTTGCAAGCCTCATTAATGTGTATCCCAACCCTTCAGGCGATGGTTGGTTTATGGTTTCAGGTACAAGAAATTTTACCAAACTGGAGGTTTTTGGCCAAACAGGCTACCGGATTTTGCATATGGACAACCTCAATGTGTCATCAGAGCGCTTTTATCTCGACGCTCCCAAAGGAATATACTTTTTGCAATTACAGGATGGCAACAATAAGGTGAGAAAAAAAATCGCGATACAATGAACATGGATAAAGCGAGCTGCTTATCTTGATTTTTTTTAGATTGAAGTAATATAGCGGTTTTCTTTAAAATAAGACATCCTGAAATGTAACATTCTCTTTAGGTAAACGACCAATACGGTAACAATTTTAAAATAGCCATTGTATCATTAAACTTAAAATCATGAAAAGCACAATTTTTTTTCTCACCGCCCTATTGATTTCCGGGGCAAGCGTGTTGGCCTCGAACATCCTAACCGGCTCATCGAATACTTCTTATGGCCAGTATACCCTGGTGCAACAAGAGCAAGTTGTGGTGTGCAACAATGTAGCGTATAAAGCCTGGACACTTAAGTACGAGGGGTTGAACAAAGTTTTTACCGTGCTGTATGCTCCTGGTTTGGATGGAGATTGTTGTTTTACAGTCAGAAATGAAAATTTTGAAATTCAGTATGCAAACCAGGAAGGAAACTTCGGGATCAGGTTGGTAAAACCTGAATTCAGGAAGGTCAACAAGAGGGATGTCATGAAGCAGATCAATAACGAGCAATTCATGATGCAAAAGTTGCTTACAAGCAACAAGAAGACTGAAGAAGAGTACCTTGGGTTGGTGGCTTGCTTCTTACCGCTATTATTTTCTTGAAAGCTGAAAACACAAATTTTTTCAACAATGGAAAAGGGGCTTCTTGTGAGGCCCCTTTTGTTGTATATTATTTAGTTTGATCTGATTAATCGAACGGATGTTCTTTATCGTATTCAAAACTTTTATTGTATTGCTGCATGGCCTGGAGGCTCATTCCCATACTCGAGAACCCTCCGTCGTGAAACAGGTTTTGCATGGTTACTTTTCGGGTGAGGTCGCTGAATAGGGTTAAGCAATAATCGGCACACTCGTCGGCTGAGGCATTGCCCAGGGGCGACATCCGATCCGAGAAATCAAGCAAATGGTCGAAGCCTTTTACTCCCTGGCCCGCGGTGGTTGGGGTAGGCGATTGCGATATGGTATTGATCCTGACTTGTTTTTCGCGTCCATAGATATAGCCAAAGCTTCGGGCAATCGATTCGAGCAGGGCTTTTGCATCGGCCATGTCGTTGTAACCGTAAAAAGATCTTTGTGCTGCCACGTAGCTTAATGCTACTATCGAACCCCACTGCTTGAGGGCATCATTTTTCCTGATGGTTTGGATCACCTTGTGAAACGAAACCGCTGATACATCGAGGGTTTTACCCAGAAAGTTGTAGTCCAGATCGCTGTAATGCCTTCCTTTACGAACATTGGGCGACATCCCGATGGAGTGGAGCACAAAGTCAAACTGGCTACCAAAATGTTCCAGGGTTTTTTTCACCAGGTGGTCTACCTCATCGAGGTCGGTAGCATCGGCAGCTACAACAATCGTATTCAGTTTCTCGGCCAACTCATCGGTTTTCCCCATCCTGATGGCCATGGGAGTATTTGATAACACTACCTGGGCCCCTTCTTCTACGGCCCTTTCGGCTACTTTCCAGGCAATCGAATGCTCGTTGAGTGCCCCGAATATGATTCCTTTTTTTCCTTCAAGTAATCGACAATTCATGATTTTTCTTTTTATCTAAACTTTTGAACAAGGTGCAAAAATAGGTTTACCTGAATGGAATTCGTGAGGAATGGTTTTGAAAAGAGGGTTAAAAAGTTTTATTTTCACTAATTATTAAGGTAAGGCGCTGATTTGTTGATGTCAATCCAGACAAATTGGTTATGTTTTACAACATAGATGATTCAACTTGAAAAGGCATAAGTTCAAAAAAAGGCGAAGTACGATCAGTATAAATTCATGTAAGCCTAAGGCAGAATGTAACGTAAAGCACCTCAAACCAGGAAATATTTGTATTTTCGCACTTGAAAAAAGAACAATTATGCCGGGAAAAAGTAAAAAGAAAAGCAATGGCTTCTGGTGGGGTCTCGTTTTAGGCCTTCTTATTGGAGGTGTAGGGAGTTATCTCTATTGGCAGGAATATGGCAAATCGGAACTCGAACGCGAGGCCAACAAAATCGAACGCAAGGCGATAAAAGAGTTCGATAAGGCAGAAAAGGAAATTAAAAAATTGTTTGAATAATTGTTTTTATTTTGCTGTAGTGAATAGAACTCTTGGTCCAATTCAAATTTTTGTATTATGAAAGTGATCGACATCATCAAAGGAGCCGGGAAAACCCTCTTTTCGTTTGAATTATTGCCCCCGTTGAAGGGGAGTGATGGGAACAAATTATATCGCACCATCGATGAATTGCTCGAATTTAATCCGGGTTACATTAACATTACCACCCATCGCGATGAATACGAGTACCACACCCGGAAGGATGGCTTGATTGAAAAACGGATTGTACGCAAACGTCCTGGTACAGTGGCTATAGCTGCCAGTATTCAGTATAAATATGGCATCCCGGTTGTGCCCCACATTCTATGCGGAGGGTTTTCACGAAGCGAAACCGAGCACGTTCTGATCGACCTCCATTTCCTGGGCATCAAAAATGTGTTGGCTTTGCGCGGCGATGGTCTGAAAATGGATCCTGTTTTTAGAGCCGATCCCGAAGGGAATGCCCACGCCAATGAATTGGTCGAACAGATTGTGGCCCTCAGGAATGGTCAATATCTTGATAAGGAGTTGAAGAACAATGTTGAAATGGATTTTTGCATCGGAGTTGCAGGATATCCCGAAAAACACATCGAGGCGCCTAACCTCGATATCGATCTTGGATACCTGAAGAATAAAGTCGATGCCGGAGCCGATTACATTGTGACCCAAATGTTTTTCGATAATCAAAAATACTATCAATTTGTTGATAGGTGCCGGGAATCAGGGATCCATATTCCCATCATCCCGGGAATCAAACCAATCGCGGTATCTAACCAGGTTAATGTTCTTCCAAAATTATTCAGTATCGATTTGCCAAAGGAACTTGCTGGCGAGTTGCTCAAATGCAAAACCAACGAGGAGGCAAAAAAAGTAGGCACCGATTGGGCTATTTTACAAGCCAAAGACCTTATAAAAAACAAGGTGCCCAGCTTGCACGTGTACACTTACGGCATCACCGATAACGTGCGCGAAATTATGAAAGCCGTTTTGTAAGTGTTAACCCCCAGTAAATTTTCCCGGGTTTTTGTTTTAGGTTAGAAAGTAGAATGCAAAAAAGTGGCAGATGGTCCCGCCCATGATGAAAAAATGAAATACCATGTGCGCGTATGGTATTTTGCGAAGCAAATAAAAAACCGGCGATACGGTATAGGTAAGGCAACCGGCCATCAGGAACCAAATTGATGGAGAATCAACCTTTTGGATTACAGGGCCAATAGCCATAATAATTACCCAACCCATAACAAGATACAGGATGGTGGATACCAGGCGCATCTTCGAAGTATAGAACCAGACTTTAAAAATAACCCCGCCAATGGCCAGAGCCCAAATAATGCCAAAAATTACCCAACCCAGTGCCCCTCGTAAACTGGTCAATGTGATAGGGGTATATGTTGCTGCAATCAGGATGTAAATTGAAGAATGATCCAATTTATTGAGTTTGAATTTGACCCTGGGTTTGTACGCACTGTGAAACAGGGTTGAGGCGAGGTATAATAAAATCATGCCGAAACCAAAAATGCTGAAAGATACTATGTGCCAGGCTGTACCGTCGATGGCTGCTTTAACTACTAAAAGTGCAGTTCCGGCTATTGCCAACATAAGCCCTATGCCGTGGGTTACACTGTTGGCAATTTCTTCACCCTTGGTGCGGGGAATTAAAGGATAGTCCAAAGAAATCATATTATCTATAATGAAATAAGCACAAAGTTAATTTTTTGGCCCGAGCATCTTGTTAAAGCAATCATAATTTCAGTTTGTAGCCTTGTTTCTTGAAAATGAATTAAGAATTCGTGCCAGTAAGAAAAGTGAAGTCTGCACCAGAATAATGGTTGCGCCAGAAGGCAAATCGGTGTAATAGGCTACAACCAGGCCCGATACGATTCCAAAAAACCCGAAAGCAATTGAAAGTAACATAATGGCCCCGAGTTTTTTAGTGAACATATTGGCTGTGGCCTGGGGAAGGGTCAATAACGAAAGGACCAGGATTACCCCCGACACCCTGATGGTTACTACCATAACCAGCGCAGTTAATGCCATTAGAAGGTAATTGAAAATGCCAACCGGTAAGTTCCGTGCCCGGGCAAACTCTTCATCGAACGAAATGATGAGAATGGGTTTGTAAAAGAGCATGAAGATTAGCGAAACCAGCACTGTTAAAGCCAACATGAAGTACAGGTCGGTATACGAAACAGCCAGGATGCTCCCGAATAAAAAACTCATCAGGTTGGGGGCATAGCCTGGAGTGAGAGCAATAAAAATAATACCGATGGCCATACCCAACGACCACCAAATGGCAATCGACGAGTCTTCCCTTATTTTTCCCTTGTTTGTGAAAAAATTGATTCCCATTGCCGACAGAACGGCAAAAACAGCTGCACCCAGCATGGGGTTCAATCCCAGGTAATAAGCTATGCCGATACCGCCAAACGAAGAGTGGGTTATTCCTCCTCCTATAAAAACCATGCGGCGTGAAACCATATAGGCCCCAATAATCCCGCACGAAATGGCCGTAAGAACCGAGGCCAAAATTGCATTGGTAAAAAACTGATATTGGAATAACTCAATCATATTCAATGTTTATGATGATGTTCTCCTAAAACGGTATGAGGCACTTCCCCATGGGTAATCATCTGAATGGGACAATTGTACGAATTTAACTGCTCGGGAGTGATGATGTTGGATGGGTGAAAATTGAGCTGACGATTGACACAGGCGATGCTTTTTACATGGGCACTGATGGTGCCTACGTCGTGCGATACCAGAAGAATGGCCATCCTTTGGTTCAGTTGCTTGAGCATCAGGTATAATTCGTTTTCAAAATGGTTGTCGACATAGGTGCCGGGTTCATCCAGTATCAGTAAGCGGGGATCGGAAACAATGGCCCGCCCCAGGAAAACCCGCTGCATTTGTCCGCCCGACAATTCACCTATGGGCTTATTTGCCAATGCTTCAATACCAAGTTCTTCGAGAACAGAATGTGATTTTTTTTTCTGTGCTTTTGTAAAGCGACTGTACCAATTGTTTCCTGAGATCAAACCCGAAAGAACCACCTGTGCTACCGTTATCGGGAAACGGTTGTCGAATTTGTTGATTTGTGAAAGATACCCAATATCGCTGCCCCGCTTCCTCATTAAAGGAGAAAAGCTGATTTTTCCCGAACTTAGTGGCACCAAACCAAGGATTGCTTTAAGTAGGGTGGTTTTGCCCCCTCCATTTGGCCCAATTATCCCGATGAAGTCATTCTCATCAACCTCAAGAGTCGCTTCCTCGAGCACGATTTTCCGATCGTAGGCAACGCTCACCTTTTCTATATTAAGCAGGTTGGCCATAAGAAACTACTCGTTAAGTGCTGTTTTGAGTTTCGACGTAAGAGTAAGCATTTCTTCCTTCCATTGGTAGGAAAGTGGGTCAACAGAAACAATAACCGCCCCGGTTTCACGCGCGATGGCTGCTGCTTTTGCCTTATCGAACTGAGATTGAATGAAGATGGTTCTTATCGAGTGAGCCCGCGAATAATCGATAATCTCCTTCATGTAGGCAGGGCTTGGTGACTTCCCCTCAAACTCGATGGCATTTTGATTAAGGTAATAATCACGAGCAAAATATCCT
>CAZSIK010000045.1:0-20066 GCA_964606515.1 uncultured Prolixibacteraceae bacterium | reverse complement strand
GGCAAGAACTTTGTCGATCAATTGGTTATACTCGCTACTGATCGATTCCCTGATTTTTTCGAATTCACTGTTGGCCCTGATGTTGAGTATGCTTATGGACAGAAGAACCAAAGCCGAAATCCCAACAATAAGCCATACAAAGCGCGACAATAGTTTCATTTTATAAAATGCTAATTTAACTTCAAATCCATGATGTAAAAACCCGCCTTAATTTAACTATTTTTTTTAAACCAAAATAAAAACACCCTATAACTTTTTGCATACCGCAGCCCAACCCCCTCCTGAGGCCATTTTTATTTTAATTTTTTGGTTCCTGTCGACCATTTTACTTGTTTTTGAATAGTCGTTGGCAGCGCGGTGGGCATTTTTGCCATCCTGCATTATTTCGATCGAGTATGGTCCTTCCTCCAGAAACGAGAGGTCGAGTTCCAGTTCGCGTGCGTCCCAATCGGTAATGGCCCCGATATACCAGTTCTTGCCTGCCCGGCGAGCGATCAGAAGGTAGTCTCCAACCTTGGCTTCGAGGGCGTGGGTTTCTTCCCAAACGGTTGGGATACTGCTGATAAAGGCTGCTGTTTCTGCTTCTTTATAATAATTTGAAGGATTATCGGACATCATTTGCAAAGGGGCATCATACACTACATACATGGCTATTTGGTGGCAACGGGTTCCTTGGCTCATCGGGGTGGAAAAAGAAATGGCAAAATTACTTTTGTTGGTGTTGATCATCGCGCCAGGGGTAAAATCCATTGGACCAGCCAACATTCGGGTAAATGGTAATGTAACGCAATGTTCAGGGGTGATATGATCACTCCATTTGCAGTTTTCTAATCCCCTAACGCCTTCGTAATTGACTACGTTGGGAAACGCACGGTGTAAGCCTGTAGGTTTATATGCTCCATGAAAATCGACAAGCAATTCCCGTTTGGCACATTCGCGTGCTGTGCGTTCGTAAAAGTTCACCATATATTGATCGGCACGAGCCATGAAATCTACTTTTATCCCTTTTGCTCCCCATTTTTTAAATTGGTCGAGAATCCGGTCCATATCTTTATCGAGTGGCCCCCATAAAGTCCATAAAATGATCCCAACTTTCCTGGCTTTTGCATATTCCATCAAGGCCTCCATGTCGATCTGGTCGTTCGGTTCCAATACATTGGTCGTGGTTTTCGACCAGCCTTCGTCGAGAATGATATAAGGAATTTGGTGTTTTGCAGCAAAATCAATATAGTACTGATAGGTTTTGGTATTGATTCCTGTTTCGAAATCAACGCCATAAATGTTGTTGTCGTTCCACCAATCCCAGGCAACCAATCCAGGTTTTATCCACGAAACATCTGTTATTTCATTAGGCCTTGCCATTAGGTAGGGAAGCTGGTTCTCGATTAGCTGTGCATCGTTGTGGCTGATCATGAAAATACGCCAGGGGAAACTTCTTGTCCCCACGGTTTCGGCAATATAATCGGCTTGTTTCACGATGTCGAGATTACGGTCGGCTCCACTTTGCGATGGTTTAGCCTCAAGGATCACGCGCGGAAATTTACTGCATAATTGTTCTCTACCTGTGGCCTCAAGGAAAAGATTCGGATAGTCGAAAAGGTCGGTTTCGGTAATTCCAATCTTTATATTTTCAGGGCCTTTTATAAGAAGTGGCAGCGAACAAAACCTTCCTTTTCCAATATGTGAGAGCGTATCGTCAAGGTAAAGCCTTTCGTAATGAGACATAAGGCTTTCTTCTTCAGGAAACAATACTCCAAAATCACCTGCAAAATTCAGGTCGGCCAATTCATTGTTTACCTTGATGTTTTCTTTAAATGAAGTTTCCCAGCGATAGCCAAAACCTTCATTATATGCTCTGAATACCAATGAGTGATCTCCTTTTAAATTTATTTTTAGTTGATTATATTGCTCGGGAATTTCAAGCGATTTTATTGGGACAACTGCAAGTACTTTATCCGATACAGAAGTAGTTTGGACTTTATTAACCTTGGCATTTTCACCTAAATAATGGTTTCCGATGAGGAGATCGGTCCTCGATGCTTCGAATAACAATACCTCGTTGCATTGAGCCGACCAGGTAATGGTTTCGGCAACCTGAACAGTAATAGCGAGTTTCGCATCGGGTGATGTTAAAGTGTATTCTTTTGCAAGCACCACACCCGAAAGGATCAATAAAAGTAAGAAGAATAGAGTTTTCATTGTAATGGGTTTATTCGGTTTAAACAAGTGCAAGATAAAAAAAGAAGGCTGATGGAAAAAAGAAAAAAGGAAACAGGAAAAAGGAAACAGGAAAAAGGAAACAGGAAAAAGGAAACAGGAAACAGGAAACAGGAAAAAAGGAACTATACTTGTCCTGAGCGTCCTGAATCTCCTGCTGAACAACCTAACCCCAAATCCCTACCAAATTCTTACCACCCTTAGCTGAACCCCGGCCCGTTGGCTTGTTGCATCACCCCAATCGAAACCAGCGGATAGGCCAAGTTGAAAAGGGTTTTTTTTGCTTTGGTAGCTTAGGTCGAGTAGTGATGAAAATTGAACAATGGGGGGATCGATTGGGTACCAGTAATTCCCGTAGTATTTTATGTAAGTCATCATAGCCTTCCATGTAAAATCCTTATTGAGTTTTCCAATTGCACCGAAATGATGGGCGTAAAACCGGTTCGACCGCATACCATAACTGATGCCATCCTGAACTACAACCGGCGCAAAAAGCGGAGAACAGATGGTTTTTTCGTGGTAGGTGGTTCCCGACAAATAAATCCCATGGTAGAAATAATTGTCAAAATGGATCATTTCTCCTTTTTCATTGTACAAACTACCTCTGACACTTTGTTGCCGGGTATTGGTGTATTCATATAGAACATGCGTTAACCAATGGCTTTTTTCGTTGAATTGTAAGTGCATACCAATGAGGTTGTCGGGCCAATTGAACCAGTTAACCCCTGAAAAATCATCGAAAGGATGGCTAAGGTATAGGGTAATGTTGGTGCTGTTCCATTTTCCGTTCAACTCGAGTTGATAAGTACCGTATTGATTTCCCGCAACGTTATTCTGATCAAAAATCGGGAACTTTTCATCTCCGGGTAAACCAAAAATATATTTGAGGTACGAAGAAAAGTCGGTTGGCATGACTCCCACTGCAGGATCACGTGAAACGCCTCCCCACATCACATAATGCTCGGCTCCGATTTTGAACTTCCAATCATCCGAAAAACGAAAGCCTGCATGAAGTGCCTTGTGGTGCAGGCGTGTGTTGTCGACGAACCTTTCGTCGTTGAGCAGCCCTTCATCATATACCATCTTAATCGAGAGCCATTTGATTTCAAAAGGTGAAGGTACAAAATCTTTGGTCGCTAACCGGATTGTGGGGTAGGGGCGGGCATTGTTGCTTCGCGCCAGGTTGCCATTGGTAGTCGATAATCCATTGAGTAACAGTGGTTCATTAAATAAACCGGCTTTCAATTCCCAACCTTTAAAACCAAGTCCTGCAAAAAGTTGATTGATCTGGAAATAGCTTTGCCGGGCGATTCCACCGGCAAATTGAGATCCCCATTGGTAAGTCCATTTTCCCTTCAATGGCCGTTCGTTTTCGGTTCCTGCATAAAGCGTGGTCAGGTTTAATACCTGATTTGACGGTTCAATCAATCCGTTTTGGTTCGAACTGAACCAGAAGGGGAGAACAGTGTCAGAAGAAGTAATCAATGAATTATTTAGAGTAACCTGAAAGGGCAACTGGGCCTGGCTAATGCATGCAGAAAACAAGGCCGGGATCAAAATTCGGGCTAGTTTCATTATTCGGGCAAAATGTGGATTCACGGGCAGCAAAGATAAATAATCCATACAATTGTTAGGGGTCGAATTCATAAAGCTTGTAAGCATGTTTTTGGAGGTTTCGCTTATAGCGATTACTTTCGTGGCAAAATTTTAAAATCGAAATAGACTATGGCCCAATTGTACGATTATGAATTGGAATTTAAAGTACGTGATTACGAATGCGATCTTCAGGGAATTGTGAATAATTCAGTGTATCAGAATTACCTTGAACATGCCCGGCATGAGTTTTTACTCAGCATCGGGCTCGATTTTGCCGATTTGTTCCGAAGGGGAATTTTGGCGGTTGTGGCCCGTGTCGATCTTTCTTATAAAACCCCTTTAAAAAGTGGTGACCGTTTTGTGGTACGGCTCAGGGTGGCGCGCGAGGGGGTAAAGTACCTCTTTTATCAGGATATTTTCCGCTTGCCCGATGAGAAGCTTTGTTTGAAAGGATTGGTTACCAGTACATCAATAATCAACGGACGACTGAGCCTTTCCGATGAAATTGTCGAAGCCATCCGAAGAGTTGAATCCTCTCGCCCGCTTCACTCTGCCTAAACTAAACCCGAGAATCCCATAAATGCCATCGCCAGCAAACCAGCAATGATCAAGGAAAGCTGGATGCCCTGCATTCCTTTGGGCAAGTTTACCAATTGAAGTTGTTCGCGGATCCCGGCCATGAGCACCATGGCCAGGGTAAAGCCAACTGCGGTGGCACTTGCATAAACAACACTCTGGACAAGGTTGTATTCCTTGGTAATGGCTAAAAGCGCGATTCCCAATACGGCACAGTTGGTCGTAATTAATGGTAAAAAGATGCCCAATGCCTGGTAAAGGGGTGGGCTGACTTTCTTCAGAATGATTTCGACCATTTGAACCAGGGCGGCAATTACCAGGATAAACGAAATGGTTTGCATGAATTCAATCTGAAGAGGAACCAGTACAAAATTGTATATCAAATAAGTAACTAAATTAGCCAGGGCCATCACGAAAACTACTGCTGCACCCATTCCCAAGGCCGTGGATATCTTATTGGAAACCCCCAGAAAAGGGCATATTCCCAGGAACTGTGCCAATACTACATTATTGACAAACAGCGCTAATATGATGATTTGAATGTATTCCATTGTTAAATCGTTTTTTGTTTGCTTTTAATCCTGTTGGCAATGGCAATCATGTAGCCATAAGTAAAAAATGCCCCTGGAGGGAGGATGAAGATCAGGATGGTTTGGGCTTGCTCGCCGACCAGCTTTAAGTTGAAAATCGAACCGTTCCCGAGCAATTCCCTGAACCCCCCCATTAAGGTAAGTGCCAAAGTAAAACCCAATCCCATCCCCAGGCCGTCGAGCAGTGAGGGTAAGGCTTTGTTCTTTTGGGCAAAGGCTTCGGCGCGTCCGAGGATGATGCAGTTGACCACAATCAGTGGGATGAAAATTCCCAATGTGGCATAAAGTCCTGGGGTAAAGGCTTTCATAACCAGATCGACCACGGTTACGAACGAGGCGATGATGACGATAAATGCAGCGATTCGCACTTTATCGGGAATATAATTCTTTAATAATGAAATGAACAGGTTTGAGAAAATCAGCACGAAGGTGGTGGCTGCACCCATCCCTAATCCGTTAAAAGCTTGGGTGGTGACTGCCAATGTAGGGCAGGTTCCCAGTACCAGCACTACGGTGGGGTTCTCTTTCCAGAGTCCGTTGGTGAAAAATTTTAAATTGCTCATGGTTTTGTGACTTGGGTTGCACCGGTTTGACTGTCTGTTTGTGTTTTCGTATAAGCTGCATAAGCTCGGGCTATAGCGTCGCAATAAGCACGTGAAGTAATGGTTGCCGCCGAAATGGCATCCACTTCACCCCCATCCTTCTTTACTGCGAGTTTGAATGTTGAAGGATTTTTACCATTGAACTGATCATGGAATTTCGCATCGCTCATTTTTGAACCCAGGCCCGGGGTTTCCTGATGAACCAGGGCAATTGAATTATAAATGGTTCCATCGGGCAGAAAACCTACCATGACCTTGATGTTTCCACTAAATCCCTTGTTGGTATAGGTCGAAACTGCTGTTCCAACCAGTTTCCCTTCATTCATGGCAGGATAAACCGCCAGACTGTCGGCTTCCCCTTCTATGGGAAGGAAATACAACTGGCTGCCCGGATCGTTGTCGAATGCAGGAACTACCTGCTTGATGGCATCGTTCACTTTATTTTTTTCAGTCATTTGGATGGGACCAAGGGTTGCCTGATACACCATGGCTAATACAGCCGACATCACTGCGGATATCAAGAACAGGCTGAGCACCATATTTTTCAATGAAGATTCTAACTTAGCCATTATTTTGCCTCCCCAAATCGTTTAGGTTTAATATAAATGTTGATCAATGGCGTGAAAGCATTCATAATCAAAATTGCAAACGAAATGCCTTCGGGATAAGCTCCCCAAACGCGGATCAAAACTGTGATCACCCCAATACCGATACCAAAAATTACTTGCCCGAGCCGTGTAAGGGGCGAAGTGACCATGTCGGTAGCCATAAAAATGGCTCCCAACATTGCCCCCCCGGTTAAAATATGGTACAAGGGATGAATGTACTCATCGGGATTGATGAGCCATAGCAGCCCGGTAAATAAGAAAATTGAACCCAAAACTGAAACAGGAATGTGCCAGGTAATGGTTTTTCGGAAAAGCATATACATAAGTCCGATAAGAAGCATCAACGCTGAAACTTCGCCAAGTGAACCTCCCATATTTCCTATAAAAAGATCGGAGTAAGAAGGCAATTCGCTGGTAAGCTCCGCGATGGGCCTGCCGGTTTTCAACCCTTCCTTGATCAATCCCAGTGGGGTTGCCCCTGAAGTTCCGTCCACTGCTCCGGCAACAGGCCAGGTTGTCATTTGTACCGGAAAGGAAATCAGAAGAAAAACACGGCCTACCAGGGCGGGGTTAAAGGGATTGTTCCCAAGGCCCCCGAAGGTCATTTTGGCAATCCCGATGGCGACCATTGCTCCGACAACCATCATCCAGATGGGAAGCCCCGAGGGAACGTTCATTGCAAGCAGTATCCCTGTAATCAAGGCTGAACCGTCGTTGATGGTTGGTTTGGTTTTCAATACATATTTTTGAAGAAGGTATTCGAACAAAACACACGACACCACCGATATCAAGGTAAGCCAAACAGCCGGAAGGCCGAACACAAAAAACGACCATACCAATGCCGGCAAAAGGGCGAAAACCACAGAATACATGATTTTCTTTACCGAATCACCCTGATGGATGTGGGGTGAGGGAGTAACCGTCAATAACTTATTCATTTTTGTCTCTATTTTGGCTTCCATTTGTAATTATGCTTTCTTGCTGCGGTTTATTTTTGTTACCGTAGCTTTTCCAAGCCGGATGTAATCGAGCAATGGACGATTAGCCGGACAACTGAAACTGCATGAACCGCACTCCATGCAGTCGAGGATCTTTTCTTTTCCACAGCGTTCCCAATCTTCGTTTTGTGCCAGAGGCATGAAAAGATAAGGTTCCAGGCCCATCGGACAGGCATTTACGCATCGCCCGCAACGGATGCAGTTTTGTTCCTGTACACGATGCCCTTCTGTTCCGCCCAAAATTAAAATACCTGAAGTTCCTTTGGTAACAGGGATGTCGACTGTGGTGATGGCTTTACCCATCATCGGACCGCCGCTGATCACTTTAGCCGTATTTTCGGGCATTCCTCCAGCTGCTTCAATCAGTTTGGCAACCGGAGTTCCCAACCTGACCATAAAATTGGATGGTTTGGCCAACGATTTTCCGGTTACGGTAATGACCCGTTCGATAAGGGGTTTGTTTTTCTGAATGGCTTCGTAAACTGCAAAAGCAGTTCCTACATTATTAACCACAACCCCAACAGAAATCGGCAAAGCCCCTGAAGCAACTTCGCGATTGGTGATAGATTTAATTAGTTGTTTTTCACTTCCTTGTGGGTATTTGACTTTTAGCGCACGTATCGAAATGCCTTGGTATTTTTTGGATAACTGGGTCAGGTGGGCAATGGCATCGGTCTTGTTATTTTCAATTCCGATTACAGCCTTGTTAACGTCTAAGGCTTTCATGAGCAGTTGAATGCCGACCATGATTTCATCGCCTTTTTCCAACATCAGGCGATGGTCGGCAGTGAGGTATGGTTCGCATTCAACGCCATTGATAATCAGTAGTTCTGCCTTCATCCCAGGAGGAGGCATTAACTTGACATGGGTTGGAAAGGTGGCGCCGCCAAGCCCCACTATCCCTGCTTCAAGAATTTTGTTGGTAATGGATTTACTGTCGGGTGAAAGATCGGTAATCAATTTTTCCGACCGATCGATGGTTTCAATCCATTCATCACCAGCGGTATCAATAAAGATTGATTCTTTCCGATAACCAGTAAGGTCGATGGCGGTATCAATTTTCTTGACTTTCCCCGATACGGGCGAGTGAATATTGGTTGAAACAAAACCTGAACTCTTTGCTAAGAGCTGTCCCACTTTTACCTCATCGCCTTTGGAAACCACAACAGTCGAGGGGGCACCAAGATGCTGTGATACGGAGATGACCACCGAATCGGGTGGGGATAGAATTTCAATGGCACTGTTGGCCGAAAGTTTATGCTCATGAGGGTGTACCCCTCCGGTTTTGAATGTTTTTAACACAGTTCCCTCCTTTTTAAATGGTTGGAGTATTGGTTTCGTTCTTGTTGGTTGCAATAGTACTTGCCTGATTTTCTGCTGCCAGCACTTTCTCATCGGCAGGTGCCGCGGTTTTTCTGGGCGGAAAATTGATTTCAAGGATGCTATTGGTTGGGCAAACCACCACGCATTTGCGGCACAGTTTGCATTTGTCGGAGTCGATAAATGCCAGGTTGTTCTCGATGGTAATGGCATCGTACTGGCATTCTTTGAAGCATTTGGAACAACCAATACAAGCTACACTACAAGCGCTTTTGGCAACAACCCCTTTTTCAGTATTACGGCAGGCCACGTATATTTTCCGGTCCTTCAGGTTTTTCTTTCTCAGCTCGATCAGCAATTTTGGGCATGCTTTGACACAGGCGCCGCAAGCGGTACATTTTGTATCGTCGATTTCGGGAAGGCCGGTCACGGGATTCATGTGAAGGGCGTCGAAATCGCAAGCTACTTCACAATCGCCAAATCCAAGACAACCATATTGACATCCGGTTTCACCCCCAAAACTCATCGAGGCAATCGAACATTTTTTTGCCCCTTCATAATGACTGGTTTTAGGTCGGTATTCGCAAGTACCGTTGCACCTGACCACAGCAACGCGTGGTGTTTGAGCTATTGATTCAAGCTGCATGACTTTGGCTACCTTCGACATGACATCGGCCCCGCCTACCGGACAATATTTTCCCTCGAGCGAGTTCGAGGTAACAATAGCATCGGCAAAGGCATGACAACCGGCAAATCCGCAACCTCCGCAATTGGCCGAGGGCAATTCCTTTTCGACTTCTTCGATGCGCGGATCTTCATAAACATAAAACTTCCGGGCAACAAAATATAGGATTACGGCCGCAGCAACGCCTATGGCGCTTATTGTCAGAACGGTATAAATTAAAGTTACACTCATAATATTAATCGTTGAGTGGATTAACAACGTAAGTAAATTTCTTTTTAATTTTTTTCCTGAATAATAGCAGAATCAGGTAATAGGGTACCAGTATTCCTATGGAAACAAGTCCTATCACGGCTTCATTGCTGGTGAACATCCCACTCAGGATCATGGCTGAAAGGAGCAAGATGAAGGGAAGTAGGTATCCTAGAAAAAGGGCATGAAACCCTAAACTTTCTTGTAACCTGATTTCAACGGACTGACCTAACCGGAACCGTGTGGGGTCGCACTCGATTTCAATCTCTTTTTCAGATTGTTCCGACATATTGCATGTTCCCTGAATATGACAACCAGCGCAACCGGAAAGTACGATAATTTTTACTTTAATGCACTTGTTATCAATTGATCGGATAATGCCAGTGTGTGTTACTTCTTTACTCGATCCCATAGAAACCTCTTCTTCCATCAGTGTGCAAAACTATACCTATTTTGAAAAGATTTCAGTGTTCCACTTACTTTTCTTTCTATTTTTTATCTATTTAGATTAGGTTTAAAAATTATTTGATGTCAATATGCTGTATTACAGTTTTATAATGGCTAGTGCAATCGTTTGTTTTGTTGAAAAAAAAAGATGTTGTTTTGCTTTGTTTTGAAGTTTAAATTGATTGGTTCAAATTTCAATGATGAAGGGCAATTGCCCTTAAAACACGAAGTTATTAACTTTTTCACCCCCCGCTGTTCATAACCTCTTTGAGCAGGCAAAATGCTTTTCATTATATTTGTGCAAATTTCAAAACCAATATGGTAGAGCAACCAATCTATACAGAAGATTCGATTATTACGCTGAATTGGGAAGAGCACATCCGGTTACGCCCAGGCATGTACATTGGGAAATTGGGCGATGGTTCGCAAGCCGACGATGGGATTTATGTGCTGCTTAAAGAGGTGATCGATAACTCAATCGATGAATTCATGATGGGAAACGGACGAAAAATCGTGGTTCATGTTTCCGACGAAAAGGTATCGGTGCGCGACTTTGGCCGTGGAATTCCCCTGGGAAAACTAATCGACGTGGTTTCGAAAATGAATACCGGTGCCAAGTACGACTCGAAAGCATTTAAAAAATCAGTGGGTTTGAACGGGGTAGGGGTAAAAGCAGTGAATGCTTTGTCGTCGCATTTTAAAGTTCGCTCTATTCGCGACAAAGAAGTCCGTGTAGCCGAATTCTCGAAAGGCCTCCTATTGAATGACCCGGGGGTGGTGCCTACCGATGAGGAAAATGGCACCTACATCGAATTCCGCCCCGATAGCAGTGTCTTCAAGAATTATCACTTCATCACCGATTATGTTTCCTCGATGATGAAGAATTACACCTTCCTGAATGCCGGCTTGATCATCGAGTTCAACGGCGAAAAATTTCATTCGAAAAATGGCCTGCTCGACTTGTTGAACGAGTACCTCGATGCAGAACCTATATACCCCGTTATCCACCTGAGGGGCGAAGATATCGAAATGGCGTTGACCCACGGGAATCAATATGGTGAAGATTATTACTCGTTTGTCAATGGCCAGCATACCACACAGGGCGGCTCTCATCTGATGGCTTTCAGGGAAGCGATCGTCAAAACCATACGCGATTTCTATAAGAAAGATTTCGATGCTTCCGATATCCGGGCTTCAATTGTTGCGGCAATTAGCATTAAGGTTGAAGAACCGATCTTCGAATCTCAGACCAAAACAAAACTTGGGTCAAAAGATATGGGTCCCGATGGTCCCTCTGTAAGAAATTACATCATGAATTTTGTACAGAAGGAACTGGATAATTACCTTCATAAAAATCAGGATGTTGCTGAAGTATTATTGCGAAGGATACAGGAGTCGGAACGCGAACGCAAGGCCATCTCGGGCATCCAGAAGCTGGCCAAACAAAGGGCGAAGAAGGTAAGCCTGCACAACCGGAAGCTTCGCGATTGCCGTATTCACTACAATTCGAACGACCCGCTCAAAAAAGAAAGCTGCCTTTTTATTACCGAGGGCGACTCGGCCAGCGGATCGATTACCAAAAGTCGCAATGTAACTATTCAGGCCGTGTTCAGCCTCAGGGGGAAACCCCTTAACTCGTACGGTATGACCAAAAAGGTGGTTTACGAGAACGAAGAATTCAACTTATTGCAAGCCGCATTGAATATTGAAGAAGGCATCGACGACCTGAGGTACAATAAAATAATTGTGGCCACCGATGCCGATGTCGACGGGATGCACATCCGTTTGCTCCTGCTTACTTTCTTCCTGCAATTCTTCCCCGAGCTTATCCGAAAGGGCCATGTGTACATCCTTCAAACCCCGCTGTTCAGGGTAAGGAACAAAAAGAAAACAATTTACTGCTACACCGACGAAGAACGCCAGGAAGCCATCAAAAGCCTGGGTGCCAACCCCGAAATTACCCGCTTTAAAGGGCTTGGTGAAATTTCGCCCGACGAATTCAAGGTATTTATTGGCGAAGATATGAGGCTCGAGCCTGTCACCATCCATAAAGGCGATTCGATAAAACAACTTCTCGAGTTTTACATGGGGAAAAACACGCCCGAACGCCAGGAATTCATTATCGAAAACCTGTATGTAGAAAAAGATGAACTTTAACGCATTTTCTTCATCGATCCAATATCAACCCAATAGAACCATTAAAGAGCATGAGCACCGATCTTCAAGATAACCTGCCCGAAGAACAGAATATAAATCCTGAAAAAGGAGAAGAAAAGTCGGAACTAATACACCTTTCTGACTTATACCAGACCTGGTTTCTCGATTACGCCTCGTACGTAATCCTTGAACGGGCTGTTCCTTATGTGAACGATGGGCTGAAACCCGTGCAACGCCGTATTCTTCATGCCATGAAGGAAATGGACGATGGACGATACAACAAGGTAGCCAACATCATCGGGCAAACCATGCAGTACCATCCTCATGGCGATGCTTCGATCGGAGATGCCCTGGTTCAGTTGGGACAAAAAGATTTGCTGATCGATTGTCAGGGCAACTGGGGCAACATCCTTACCGGCGATGGGGCCGCGGCTCCAAGGTATATCGAAGCACGGCTTTCAAAATTTGCCCTCGACGTGGTATTCAATCCCAAAACTACCCGTTGGCAACTTTCTTACGACGGGAGGAAAAAAGAACCGGTTACTTTGCCCGTGAAATTTCCGCTTCTGTTAGCTCAAGGGGTTGAAGGAATCGCGGTGGGCCTTTCGGTGAAGATACTCCCTCATAATTTTATCGAGCTGATCGATGCCACCATAAGCTATCTTAAAGGCGAGTCATTCGAGATATTTCCCGATTTTCCTACGGGGGGTATGGTCGATGTGGGCCGATACAACGACGGGCTCAGGGGCGCTTCGGTACGGGTCAGGGCTAAAATCGAAAAGGTCGACAATAAAACCCTTTCCATCACCGAAATCCCTTTCGGCCGAAATACTTCAAGCCTGATAGAAACCATTATCAAAGCCAACGATAAAGGAAAAATCAAAATAAAAAAGATCGACGACAACACGGCCGAACATGTCGAAATCTTGATCCATTTATTACCCGGAACTTCGAGCGATAAAACAATCGATGCCCTTTATGCCTTTACCGATTGCGAAATCCCCCTTTCCCCCAATGCCTGCATCATAGAGAACGATAAGCCTAATTTCATCGGGGTTAGTGAAATTTTAAAGAAAAGTGCAAATCAAACCGTTGAACTGCTTAAACTTGAACTGGAAATCAGGAAAGGGGAACTGGAAGAAGCCTGGCACTTTTCTTCACTCGAAAAAATCTTCATCGAAGAAAGAATGTATAAGGACAAGGCTTTCGAGGAAAGCGAAAATATGGACCAGGCTGTTGCGCATATCGACAAACGCTTCGATCCTTGGAAACCTAACTTCAGAAGGGAAATCAATCGTGAAGATATTTTGAAACTGATGGAAATTAAGATGGCCCGGATCTTAAAATTCAATAAAGACAAAGCCGATGAACACATTCGTTCTATTGAAGAAGAGATTGCCCAGATTCTGTTGAATATTCAAAATATTATTCCTTATACAATCGAGTTTTTCCTGAGAATTAAAGAAAAACATGGCAAGGGGCGCGAACGGAAATCCGAAATCCGGAGCTTTGAAAACATTGAAGCAGCCAAAGTGGTGGTGGCCAACGAAAAACTGTATGTCGATTACGAGGAAGGATTCATGGGTACCGGCCTTAAAAAAGCCGAATACGTTTGCGATTGCTCCGACATCGACGACATCATTGTTTTCAGAAAAGATGGGGTTTATTTTGTTACCAAAGTTTCGGAGAAAGCTTTTATTGGCAAAAATATCCAATACCTGGCAGTGTTCAAGAAAAACGATACCCGCACCATTTATAACGTGGTTTACCGCGACGGTAAAAGTGCTGCCTATTACATGAAGCGCTTCGCTGTTACCGGAGTAACCCGAGACAAAGAATACGACCTGACCCAGGGCAAGCAGGGCTCCAAAATTTTGTATTTCAGCGCAAATCCGAACGGGGAAGCCGAAGTCCTGAAAATCACCCTGAAACCAAAACCAAGAATTAAGAAACTTGTTTTTGAAGTCGACCTGGGCGAACTGGCCATCAAGGGAAGGCAATCGATGGGTAACTTGCTGACTAAAAACGAAGTACATAAAATTGCCCTGAAAGAAAAGGGCATTTCCACCCTCGGCGGCCGGAAAATTTGGTTCGACCAAGATGTGAAACGCTTGAATGCCGACCAAAGGGGTATGTATATGGGTGAATTTCAGGGTGAAGAAAAAATCCTGGTCATTACCCGAAAAGGTGAATTCGAACTGTACAACTTCGATCTTTCGAACCACTTTCCCGACGATATTCTCGTGATCGAAAAATTTAACCCGAAAAAAATTGTATCGGTGGTGTATCTCGAAGCCGAACAAGGGTTTTATTACGTGAAACGTTTTCAAATCGAGGAAGATACTCCTTTATACAAACCTCAGGGCTTTATTGGCGAACACCCCGATAATAAATTGATCAGCATCACCTGGGTGCATTATCCAAGGTTGGAAATCGAATTTGGCGGAAAAAACAGCGAAAGGGAAAATGAGATCATTGAAGTAGCCGAATTCATTGGGGTAAAATCGTTTAAGGCGAAAGGCAAAAGGCTCACCACTTACTCGGTTGAAATTATAAAGGAGCTTGAGCCCGTAGTTAAAGATGAAGATGATAAAGAGGAAATTCTTGACGATGAAGATCAGAAAAAAACAAGCTTGGGCTTCGACGACATTCCTTTTGAAATAGACAGAGGCACTGGCCGTGAGGATGCCGATGCCAACCAGATGACCTTGTTTGATTTAGATTGAACGAAATAATGAGGATATTTTTAATCGGATATATGGGCAGCGGCAAATCGACCGTGGGACGGCAATTGGCGCAGACTTTGGGATATAACTTTCTCGATTTGGATCTATACATCGAGAAACGCAACTTCAAGACCATCCCCGAAATTTTTGCCCAGGATGGAGAAGACGGTTTCCGTAAAATTGAACAAAAAGCACTGCACGAAGTGGCTGAATTCGAAAACGTGGTGGTTGCCACCGGAGGGGGAGCCCCCTGTTTCTTCGACAACATGGAGGTGATCAAACGATCAGGAAAATCGCTCTATCTGAACGGTTCTCCACGTATCCTGGCCGAAAGGTTACTGCAATCGAAAACCGAGCGGCCCCTGATAAAAGGGAAAAGCGAAGCCGAACTGATCGATTTTATAAACACCACTCTTGCTAAACGATCGTTCTGGTACAAACAGGCTGATGTGGTACTGGATTTCGACCACGACCTATCTGTAGATGAAGTAAGAAAAGCCCTGGCTATTTAAGAAAACGGTTGATCAGTTTCTTTGCCGCATCTTCCATTTCCTTGGGTGAACTGCTTTTGACTTGGTTGATAACTTGTTTGGTAATCAGTTCTTTATCGAAATTCACCTCCGGTTTTTTTGCATCTCCCTTCAAATCAATTCCTACATCGACCTTGGTTACCCTTTGATGTCCCGGAATAAACGAAACCAATTGTTCGATACCCGGTGCCCACATGTCGCGGTTCAAAGTGGCATCAATCCGGAGGTCGATTTTGCCCGCAAGGTTGAACGTACCCCCCAAGGTTACTGGTTGTTGGGCTAACTCGGTTTTAAAGGGCGAAATAACCAGGTTCCCGTCGCGGATGCTGAACCCGGCAGCAAAATCTTTTACGCTCAGATCTTTTATTTTCTGTGTTTGGATTAACGATTGCAGTTGGTCGATGGCTTGTGGCCTCTCCAACCTAATGTCGCGGGTTGATAAATTTCCGGAAGCAGTAAGCGCTTCGAACAAAACCTTCCAATCTTTTCCAATGGCCGATTTCAACGTTAATACTGAAGAAAAGCGGCCTTGTCCGTTCCTGGCAATGGGTAAATATTTTTTTACCACTTCAAGTTGCTGAAACGATTGGGGCAGATCGAAATCTTTGATATTCAGCTTGAGTTCAGCATCAGGTTGAGCCCGTCCGTCGGCCAGTACCGAGCCTTCGAGACTGAGCGAACCTTTCAGCAATTCCATCTTCGTTCCTTCAAGAGTAAGCTGTTGTTTGTTCAGGCGTATGGTACCGACGAAATTTCGGATATCGAGCTGGTTAAATTGAAGTTGACCAATTTTTGAAACGAAGGTCAGGTTGACGTTTTTTGGTAATTCCTGCCCTTTTTGTTCCCCAACAGAAACAGAATCGGCTTTTTCTTTAGTTTGGGCTGTGCCCGACTGATCATTCTTGTCGCCTGGGGTTTGGGTGAAGGCGTTGAGATCCAGGTAGCGTGAGTTTAGTTCAAAATATCCGTTCAGTTCCGAATGAAGCAGAAAATACTTCAAAGGGTTTTCAATTTTTCCAGTGAGCAGGAAATCGCTATTTCCAATTTTGCCTTCAAAACCGCTTATGGTCAGGCTTTCGTTGTTCAGGGCAATCAACGCCTGGCTCACCGAAAGCGCTCCGGGAAGCGACTCATGTTCAAGGAAAAGCTGACTGATGTTTACCTGCCCTTTCGAGATAAACCGGTCGAATCGGTTTTGTTCCAAATCCGATATTTTTCCTGAAACGGTAAGGTTGGAGGTCAACAAACCTTTAATTTCAGGAATTGTAAGCGGAAGTGCCTCGGGAAGTCTTGCCAGATCGATTTTTCCCTGAAAGGAAGCATCGATTTGCATGTCGCCAAAAAGATTTTTTGCTTTGGTGCTCAGCGAAAAAGGATGATTTGCTATCGAAGCATTCAGTTTCTCAAGTTTCAGTTCAAGTCCTTCAAGTGGTCCTTCGGGAAGGGAAACCTGAAGATCGGCCGTTTCAACAAGTACTTTTTCAGGAAGCCCTTCGTATTGGACGATCCCGTTTTTCAATCCCATTTGAATGTCAATTGCAGGATATTGATTTCCGGTCATGGCTCCCTTAATGCTTCCTTCGCAGTCGATGTTTCCGGTTGCATCGATCCCCTTGGTGTACGACAGGTAATCGTTGGGGATCAGGGCAAGCATTTCGGCAAAAGTCAGTTTGGGAACCGAAAAATCGATGGCGAAAACGATGCTGTCGTCGGGTAAGCGCACGCTTCCGTTTACATCAACCGGGATCCCGTTCAGTTTGGTCTGATCGGTAAGAAAGGTGAAACGCCAATCATCGAAATTGGCATCGAGCTTTGTATTCAAACCAATCGAGAGGCCCGAAAGGTATTTGATGCTGTCGAGCGCATAGCTAACCGACCGGGCATGAAGTTCAGCACCCAGCTGTGTGCTACTGCCTTGCATGGTGCCGTTCACGGTTCCGTCGACCTGTAAGGCATCGAAGTAAATATGAGCAGCCTGGTCGTCGTAAATGAAGTCGAGACCGGCAACTTCAATTTTATCGAGCAGAAAACTCAGTGGTTTTTCTTCTTTCTCTCTCGATGTTTTGTTTGTAAGGGCGGTTTCGTTTTGAACCTCAATATTTTTCGTGATATTCCAGTTGGCCTGGTTTTCGGCATTCACCAATAGCCTGATTTTACTTTGGCCAATCTTAATCTTCTTAATCAGGATTTCATCGCCTTTAATCACCGATTTCAAATCGATGATGGCCGAAAGGGTGCCCAAATGAATCAGGGTGTCGTTGGCAAAGTTGTGTTTCCCTTTAAGGGTCAGATCGGTAAAAGAAGCCTTGAAGTCGGGAAAGGTGCGGAGGAGTGAAAGGGCGAAATCATTGTACCCTACAACGGCTTCAAGCGATTCGTTCACCTTTTGCAAGGCAAGGGCTTCGATCTTCTTTTTGAAAATAAAAGGGGTAAGGGTCAGAAAACCTATTATGAGAAGGAATAGTAATGTCAGGATAAGAATGGTCCGTTTCATAATTCGTGCATATTTGTGTTCATTCACTGAGTAATTGCAGACGCAGGCAGTTCAGTGCAGCCTGGCTTGAGCGGATTATGTTACTTTCGCGGTTGTTTGGAAAACGAAAGCTTTTTGAGGAAGTCCCTTTCGGTCCTGAAACCGCTATCCAAACCAGTCCAACTGGTTTTTCATCGGTGCCTCCGTCGGGCCCGGCAATACCCGAGGTGGCTATGCTGTAATAGGCGTTTAAAAAGGTCCGGGCACCTTCAGCCATTTGCCGAACCACTGGTTCGCTCACCGCACCGTATGTTTCAAGTAAGCTGGCCGGAACGCCGAGCACTTTTTCTTTAAGATCGTTCGAGTAAGCCACCACCGAGCCTTTGTACCATGCGCTGCATCCTGGCACCAGTGTAATTTGGTGGGCAATATTTCCTCCGGTGCAGCTTTCGGCGGTAACCATGGTTTTATTTTTTTCGAGCAACAGTTTACCTACAACTCCGGCAAGGGTGTCGTTGTCGAAACCAAAAGCAGCCTCGGGGATCAGTTGGATCAACAGCTTAACCTGACTTTCAATTTCCTGCTCAAGCGCCAAACGGTCGTTCCCGAAAGCCGAAAGGCGAAGCTTTACCTGTTCAGGACTGGGCAAATACGCCATTTTGATGTGTTCGGGCAAAGCCATTTCCCAAGCTGAAATATGCTCGGCCAATATCGATTCGGGTATGCCGGTGGTCAGTATGGTTTTATGGATGATGGTTTCTTGTTTATTCTTTGAAGCAAGAAGTGGGAGTACATGCTGTTGCATGATGTATTTCATTTCGAACGGTACGCCCGGCATCGAAACCAAGAGTTGATCCTTTTTTCTGAACAACATGCCGGGAGCAGTTCCCAATGCATTAAACAGCACTTCGCAACAATCGGGCACCAGGGCTTGTTCCTGGTTGAGTCGGGTAAGGCCCATTCCTCTTTTGCTGAAAAAATCAGTAACATGGTCCAGGGTAGCCTGGTGGTTTACCAGCTGGGAACCAAAATATTCGGCCAGTACTTTTTTGGTGCGGTCGTCGTTTGTGGGGCCCAAGCCGCCGGTAATCAGCACGATGTCGGCATGTAACCAGGCGCTGTCGATGGCTTCAACAATGGCTTCCTTGGTGTCGGATACCGAGGTGATCCGTGTAACCGAAATCCCTATGGCATTCAGTTCGGTAGCCATCCAGGCCGAGTTGGTATCCACAATCTGCCCGATCAGGATTTCGTCGCCTATGGTAATCAGTTCTGCTTTCATATTAAATTATCCTTGTTGGTAGTGTTGAGTTGAAACGCTGATTGGCCAAGCTTACGGATGCGTTGAAGCAACGTAGGGTGCGAATAATGAAAGAATACATAAGCAGGATGGGGCGTGAGGTTTCCCAGGTTTTTTGAAGTCAGTTTTTTAAGGCCCGAAACCAGGGCGGATCCTAATCCAAAGGAAGAGGCGAAGGCATCGGCTTCGTATTCGTGCTTGCGCGACAAAAGGTTCATCCCGATCCCAAGTACAAACGAAACGGGGGTGAACAGTATTCCAAAGGCCAACAAGGCAATATGAAATTTCGGTTCGGCAACTCCCATTGCGCCCGATAAGCTTTCGTTATTTGCCAGCCACGAGAAGATAGCTAAGATCATCCCGGTTTGGACCACGCTGATTATCATCGTGGTCAGGCTGTGTTTTTTCTTGTAATGTCCTATCTCGTGGGCCAGCACGGCAACGATTTCGTCCTGGCTCAGGTCGTCGATGAGGGTGTCGTACAGCACGATGCGTTTTTTCGGGCCCAATCCTGTGAAGTAGGCATTCGATTTGGTGGAACGTTTCGATCCGTCGATTACATAAATGTTTTTGAGTTTGAAGCCTGCTTTTAGGGCAAACTGGCTGATGGCTTCCTTTAGGCTTCCTTCTTCCAATGGGGTTTGCTTATTGAACAGGGGTACGATCAGGTTCGAATAAAATAAGGTGAAAAACAGGGTGACCCCTGTCACCAACAGCCAGGCCCACAGCCAGAACCATGCTCCAGTTTG
Organism: uncultured Prolixibacteraceae bacterium; assembly: GCA_964606515.1. Taxonomy (GTDB): domain Bacteria; phylum Bacteroidota; class Bacteroidia; order Bacteroidales; family Prolixibacteraceae; genus CAZSIK01. The sequence goes on along the minus strand of CAZSIK010000045.1, from coordinate 243 downwards.
TTTCCACATCCACAGGATGACTGACAAAAGCAATCCACCCAGAATGGCGGTCAGTACCCATCCTTTTAACGTGTCGGTGATAAAAAGTTTTGGGGTGGTTTTGTTGAAACCGAATTTTTCTTCAATCACGAAGGTGTCGTAAACCGAGAAGGGCATGGTGAGCATCTCGGAGGCCAGTCCCAATATGGCAAAGAAAGAATATAGCCCGAACGTGATTCTACTGGGGCTCGCCGCGGTGTTTAC
>CAZSIK010000044.1:9193-20590 GCA_964606515.1 uncultured Prolixibacteraceae bacterium | reverse complement strand
CGGTCGATGCTGGCCCCTGTCTGGTTCGAATTGTATTCCAGTGAAGGATCGTAGCCGATAAATTCGGTGAAGGTAAGCAGGTTCTGGCCAGTTACATAAAACCGTAACGAACTGATGCCAATTCCCTCCAATACCTGTTTCGGCAGGGTGAAGCCCAAAGTTACGTCCTGTAAACGGGTATAGGTGCCGCTTTGGTAATACGATAAGTAACCATATTGATTGCCTGAACGGGCAATACCATCGATTTTTGAAGACCATGCCGGCCGGCCATAGTGGGTATTGGGATTCTCGTTGGTATAATAAGGAATATCGAGCGATTGGGTACGGTCGCCAATTTTTCCGGGAATTAACCTAAGTGTCCCATTCACATGGTTGAACATGAATGAAGCATCAAAAACTTTATACTTAAATTGCATCCCCAAACTGGCAAACCATTTTGGCTGTGTTTGTCCGATAATTTTCATATCTGCTTCATCTATTGAGCCGTCAGGGGTTTTGGTCCTTACAATTTTTCCATCCTCAAGGGTTTCCCAACCGCCAATGTCCTTTACTTTTGTTTCTCCGGGAAGAATATTTTTTCCATCACCAACTGTTCCTACTGTATTGTCCATGTATTCAGGAGCAGTTTCTCCTTCCTGAAGGATGCCATCGAATACATAGTCGTAAATAACCCCGATAGGTTCGCCAATAAACCAACGGTTTGAATAATCATCCTGGCCGTCGCCATAGAGCTCAGTAATTTTGTTTTGATTGGTCGTGAAATTTCCATTGATGTTCCATTGGAAATCCTTTTTGTCGATCACCCTTGAACTTAAGGCTATTTCGATACCTTGGTTTTCAATACTTCCTATGTTGGTCAGCATTGATGTGAAACCGGTAAGCGCCGAAATGCTTCTTCTGAGCAACAAGTCGCTGGTGGTGGTTTTATAGGCTTCGATTACACCCGAAAGTTTTCCTTTGAATATCGAGAAATCGAGACCGATATTTCCCTGGGCCGATTTTTCCCATCTCAGGTCCTTGTTGGCAAGGGTCGATTGGAAAAGCCCTTCAACAATCTGCCCCGAAGCATCCTGTCCTGTTGTATAATACACTTCACGGCCTTCGTTGTAAATCGAACGGTACCCGATGCCTTGGTTCCCGGTTTCGGCATACGATACCCTCAATTTCAGATTGTCGATGAACCTGGCTTGCTGAAGGAAGGGTTCGTCGCTGATTCTCCATCCAATCGACCCTCCAGGGAAGATGGCCTCACGGTTGTCGGGGGCAAACTTCGAGGAACGATCTCGGCGGATGGTGAATTGTGCAAGATAACGACCTTTGTACGAATAATTTAAACGTCCCAGTGCCGATTCCAGGAAGGTATTCTCTTCTGAGCTGCTCAGGTTTCGGTAATCAACATTGCCCAGTTGAAGGGCCGTCCATTCATAATAATCGGTGCCAAAATCTTTGGCATAGGCATACAAGCCTTCCCCTTTGTACTGTTCGGTCGAGAAAACCAGGGTAGCGCCCAAAGAATGATTTCCAAAATCCTGATTATACGACACAAGGTTTTCAATATTGACCAGGCTGTTATGATCGCGAGAGATTGAAGCACTTTCGTACTTGTCGAAAGCTTCAACTACCTTTGTGTAGTAAGGAGTGAAATACTTATTGTTGTAATAATCGTTAATGGTATTGATGCTGAATTTATATGAAAAATTTTTCAGGAAATGGAGTTCAAGAAAGGTACTGTTCATAATTCTTGTACGTTCCCTGTAATCTTTCATCTCGATGTCGGTAAACGGGTTGGCAATATAATTGTCGGGGCTCATCGGGTAAAGGGTGTACTTGTCTTTTGTATTTTCGTCGAGGTACATTTTTCCCAACGGACTGATTTGAAATGCTGCACTGAAAATTCCGTCCTGAACCCTCTTCTGATTGCTTTTAGTCGCGAATAAATTGGTTCCCACGGTGAGCCAATCGGTAGCTTTTGTCGAAATATTGGTCCGCACCGATTTCCGGTCGAAACCGGTATTTTTAATCAATCCTTTCTGGTCGAGCCAGTTCACTGAAAAGAAATACTGGGTTTTTTCATCGCCGCCATTAATTGACAAACCGTGGCTTTGCATGGGAGCACTCTGGAAGAGTTCTTCCTGCCAGTTGTACGATTTACCCAGGTTGTACATGTCGAGTTCGTTACCGGCACCAAGAATGGTCTCGGTCGAAAGGTCATTGGCTTGTTGCTGATCGAGTGAATTGGTCATGCGGTACATTTCCCTTCTTTTTACAAGATATTCATCCACACTCATGATATCGACCTTATGGGCAACATCGGCAAAACCGTAATATCCGCTATACGAAACAGCTGTTTTTCCTTTGGTCCCCTTTTTAGTGGTGATGATGATGACCCCGTTGGTAGCCCTCGATCCGTAGATGGAAGTGGAAGCGGCATCTTTAAGTACCTCGATTGATTTGATGTCGTTGGGATTCACATCGTCGATCGAACCGCCTGGAATTCCATCGGTAACTACCAGTGGGGCATTCGACGCGGTAATCGAATTGAGGCCACGAATCAAAATGGACGAACCACTGCCCGGTGCTCCATAAGGGGTGCTGATGCTAACCCCGGCAACCGAACCTTGCAGGGTTGCTGTGAGGTTGGTGCCCGGCACATCGGTAAGTCGTTCTTCGCTTACCGATGACACAGCTCCGGTAAGGTCGCGTTTTTTCATGGTGCCATAGCCGATGGCCACCACCTCATCGAGCCCAATGGCTTCTTCCTGCATGACTAAATCGATGGTCGCCCGGTCGGCAGGCATTTCCTGGGTTTTAAAACCAATGAAGGAATACACCAAAATGGCATCGTCGGGAAGGTTCGAGAGGGCATAGCGCCCGTCCATGTCGCTCACTGAGCCTTGGGTTGTTCCTTTAACCACAACGGTTACCCCAGCCATTGGAAGATTTTTTGAATCTGTGATCGTCCCTTTTACCGATTTTCCCTGGGCCTTTGTTCCGTTATTCGTGTTAAGTTGGTTTGACAAAATAATGTGTTTGTTATCGACTAAAAAATCGACATCGGTATCTTTAAAGAGAAGATCAAGAATGGTGTAAATATCCTGGTTTTCAACCGAGATTTCTACTTCACGGGTTACATCGATTAACTTGTTATTGTATACGAAGTTAAATTCACTTCGTTTTTCAATTTCGTTCAACACATCAGCTACAGTGGTCCTCGAAAGGTTAAGCGAAATTTTTGCGTTCTGGGAATATACCCCGCTTGCAAAAATTTGTGTGATGGTCAGGAAGGTTAGCAATACAAATACTTTCATAATCCGTAACAATTTTGTACAAGGCCAATGACACCCTGCACGGGTTAGTTCACACTTTTTTTTCATAAATTTGTAAAATTAGTATTAGACATAGGCTCACGCCAATGAGCCGGTTTATTTGAATGGGGGTGCGCCAACACCCTCATTTTTTTATTTTTTCTGTTTTGGTTTTATTTCAATTTTTGTTTTTTCATAGTGATGGTCGCTACTTTGTACTGTTCCTGAATAGGAGAAGGTAACTGGGGTGGTCAACTCTATGTATCTCAAGAGCTGTTTTAGTTCCTCGCTTTCAAACGAACCGGTGAATGCATAGTCGAGGTCCACCCTGGGATCAACCACAAATTCAATGTTGTACCAATGTTCCAAGCGATTCAGTACTTCATCGATGTGATCGTTCCTGAAAATAATTTTCCCGTTAATCCATCCCAGATATTTAGTTGGATCTGCTTTTTTGCGGATTACTTTTTTATCGGAACGGTAATAGGTAACCATTTGGTTGGGTTCCAGGCTGGCCATGGTTTTCCTGCCTTGTTGGGTCTCAAGTAGTATATTGATCTTCCCTTCGGAAAGTACCGTTTCAATTTTTTGTTCGTTCGAGAAAGCTTTGCTGTTGAATTCTGTGCCAACCGCCTCAATTAAAAAATCTCCGCTCTTTACAACGAAGGGATTGTTTTTTTGAGAAGATACTTTAAAATAGGCTTCACCATCAAGCTCAACCAGGCGCTCTTTTCCTGAAAAACGGACCGGATATTTCAGCGAGGTTCCTCCGTTTAACCACACCTGGGTGCCGTCAGGCAAGGTAAAAACCGACCTGAGGGTAGGGGGCGTGACGATTTCGTTGAGGGTAATGTTCTCTTCAATATTGCTCAGCCTGAACGTTTGCCAAAGAGCAAAGGCAAGCAACGGTATCAAAAGTACTGCTGCCTTTTGCATTAGGGAAATAAAACTCACTTTTCTATTTCTCCCTATCCTGATCTTAACTTGTTGTAATGCTTTGTCGCTATCGATCTCTTCCATCTGCCTGAGCAAATTAATCTGGTCGATTACCTTCTGTGCCTGAGCCACCATTTCGGGGTCCACACCTATATTATTATCGTCTTGCTGCCTAGGCTGTTGGGTAAAATACTGCCCTAATTTCTCGTTTTCCATCTTATTCATTCTGTTGTTATGACGTATCCCGATGAAAAGATACGTATTCGGAATGGAAAAAAGGAGACAGGAAAAAAGGAGACAGGAAAAAAGGAGACGGGAAAAAAGGAGACAGGAAAAAAGGGGACAGGAAAAAAGGAAACGGGAAAAAGGAGACAGGAAAAAAGGAGACAGGAAAAAAGGAGACAGGAAAAAAGGAAACGGGAAAAAAGGAGACAGGAAAAAAGGAGACAGGAAAAAAGGAAAAGAAATAAGGAATAGGGAAGCTTGTCCTGCTCGTCCTAATTGTCTTGCCCGTCCTGCAAAACTAGCCCCTGCAAAAGCCTAAAACCCTGCTAACCCCCAGCCACCTTACCCAAAATAATGGCCACCAGCGAAACAGGAAGGTAAGTACTCAGCTCGCTGCGAAGAATTTTTAAGGCTTTCCCGATTTGGGTTTCCACAGTGCGGACTGAAATGCCTCTTTTTTCGGCTATCTCCTTGGGCTTTAATCCTTCGAAGCGGTTTTGTACAAAGATTTCCCGGCATGCTTCAGGTAATTTTTCAAGGGCAGAAAAAAGGTAAGCTCTTAATTCCGATTCAATTAAAAAGTGATGGTCGTTCGAAATAGTCTCTGTTTGGTTTGCCAGTTCCTGCTCGGTTTTCGAAACCATCTTTTGGTGCCTGATGAAATCGATGCACTTGTTTTTTACTGAAGTGAAAAAATACGATTTAAGGGATTGATTGATCACAAGGGTTTGCCGGTGAGACCATAGCTTTACAAAAACTTCCTGAACCAGGTCTTCGGCAACACTTTGACTATTAATTATTTTGCAAGCGTACATAACTAAACCTGAATAGTATAGATGGAACAAGTAATCGAAAATTTTTTCGTTTCCTTCGTTCAAACCTTCTATTAATATTTTTTCATGGTTTAGATCGGACATATTACAATATAAACAAGATTCAGAAGGTCAAATATAGTCTTTTTTCACTACTGCCCGACAAGAATGCATTGTGCTGTTTTAGGGTTTTTCTTATTGTTAAAATGAAAAATGATGTTATTCTGAAGAATAGAATAGTTTTAAAAACCAATCGGCCTTTATTTCTCTTGTGAGCGAAGTGTTTGGTTTTGAAGACTTTTTTTTTCTGTGCGAAATGTAAAATGCTTTTGGATGATGTAGCTGTAAATGATCACAATAATAGTTGTGAAAATTTTGGAAGGAGTAGGGAATATACCCATAAACTCAACAAATATTTTCAGAAAAATGTAATTGAGAAGGAAAGATCCCCCTACTGAAAGACCGTATCGGAATAGTTGTACGCGACCACGCAATGTCGACTGGGTGAAAGTGATGTACTTGGCTAGTAAAAAACCAGTTGAAAAGGTGATGGGGAACACGATGAGAAAGGCGGCAATATGAGGACTGATCACCACAAAACCCAGGTCAACCTCTGTTTTATCCAATACAAAATTGTAAAAAACGAAATATAGAAAAATATCAAGAAGCGTATTGGCTCCACCAGTAGCACCATATCGAAATGTTTCCTGGGGGATATACCTGCTGAATGGCTTATGTACCCAGTCGATCAAATTAATCATCCTATTTCGTGCCTGCCTGGCCTTGCCGATCATGCTGTTTGGTTTTCATCAAATAAAGCTGCGAATATAATAACAATCCTCAAATCGTAAACTTTTCAACTATTTCTTTTGAAATCTTTCAATTAAATTCTTAGATTTGAATTCGTGTAAAAAATACATTTAATAAAAAAGCTGATGGGAGGCCTCTTTAAAAAATTATGGATGTTGTGTTCGTTCTTATTGCTTGTTGTTGAATGGGGCTATGCCAACAATAGCTACAATTTGCCGTATCGCTTTCAATATTACACAAACGAAGATGGGCTTCCTCAAAATACAGTCGACGATATTTTAATGGACAGTCGGGGGTTTATGTGGTTTGCCACCTGGAATGGTTTAAGCCGATTCGATGGCTATACTTTTGAAACTTTTCGACCTGGAGACAAGGAAGTGAGCCTGCCAAGTCATTTTGTATATTCCCTTGCCGAAAACGAACGTTCCCAATTGTGGGTGGGAACTTCAGAGGGTGCTGTACTATTTGATTTGAATTCAGGTACCTTTATTAAGGTAGAAATCGATTCATTTAATCTCAGCCATGTGTTGATCCGCGATATTTATTGCCACTCAGATACGGTTTGGCTGGCAACTTCAGAAAATGGTCTTCTTATCGTTAAACAAGATCAGGATAATCAGTTTCATTTACTTAAAAGATATGATTCGCGTAATGCTTCTTTCTTATCCGATAACATTAATGTAATTTGCCCTTTGGATAACGAAACGATTCTTATTGGATCGAATAATGGAGCTTTTCTATTAAACAAAACAACGCTTCAATTTATTGAAAACCAAGAGATAAGAAACGCAGTTGGTTACAGGCCCATTATTGCGGCCCACTTAAGCCCCATTAAGGAACTGTGGTTGGCTTCGTATGGTTATTTGGCCAGGATGGACCCTGATTTTAATCTAAAATCGGTGTACAGGCATTCTCCTATTGATGAAAAAACTCTGTTGCATAATACTATTAATGCAATTTGTCACGATGCCAATGGGACTATTTTGGTGGGAACCTTAGGGGGCTTATGCCTTTACGATCAGTCGAACGACAATTTTATCAGGATTACCGCAGAACAAGGAAATATTAACCATCTTAACAATGCTTTTGTAAATTCACTGTATTCCGATAAGCGGGGCATCGTGTGGATTGGTACTGAAAAAGGGGGGGTGAACCGGTACAATATTTATCAAAATACGTTCAATGGCTTTGTGCATAGTAAGTTCGATAACAACAGTTTAAGCCACTCTACAATTAATTCGATTTACAGGGATGGGGACCAACTTTGGGTTGGGACAGCCGGTGGTGGATTAAACCTTGTAGAGATGAAAACAAAGCGGATTCATCGTTTTGTTTACAATCCAGCCAATCCCAAGGGGATAATCAGTGATTTTATTTCTTCAGTTGTTAAAGCTTCCGATGGCAAAATTTATGTCGGAACCTGGGGGTCGGGGATGAATCGTAAAAACGACAATGCTACAAACCAATTCGATCATTTTTTTCATTATAACCATTCTACTTCTGGTCTGTCCAATAATTTTATTTCCACCCTTTTCCCCGACCCAAGAGGTTTTCTTGTAGTAGCCACCGAGGGGGGTCTAAATCTTTTCAATCCTGAAAATGAGATTTTTACTCGTTTTCCAAATGGCAGTTCGGGGATCAATTTAAGTGAGGTGGGGTGTATCGAACTCGATCATAAAGGCTTTTACTGGGTAGGTACCCGAAGAGGGTTGTACCGCTTCCCGATGAAAAAAATTGCACCGGAAAAAATAGAACTTACCGTAGAAGATATCGAGCATTTCCAAAACAATAACAAGGATCCCAATTCTATTCCGGGAAATTATATTACTGCACTGAAAGAAGATTCAAAAGGCCAAATATGGATTGGCACCTATGGCAACGGTATCGCTAAAATTCAAACTGCTCCTGAAGGTCAATTCCGATTTGAATCGTTTAACCAGGCCAATGGGCTATGTAATAACGTGGTGTATTGCATCGAGGAAGATAAACGGGGAATACTATGGATCAGTACAGACAATGGTTTATCGGCTTTCGATCCGGTTTCCCGGCGTTTCATTAATTATTACGAACGCGATGGCTTGTTGAACAACCAGTTTTATTGGTCGGCTTCGTTCACCGATCCAGATGGGATGATCTATTTTGGGGGAGTGAACGGGTTGAATTGTTTTAATCCTGAAAAAATCAATGAATTCCCTTTCGATAGCCGGGTAGTATTTACGAACCTGAAAGTGTTCAACTCAACGGTTAATCCTAACGAAAAAAGACATGGACACGTGGTAATGGAAAAATCCTTGTCCATTTCCGAAGAAATCAGGTTATCGTATCGCGACAATGTCTTTTCAATCGAGTTTTCGGCACTTGATTATTCAATTCCCGAAAAGGTATCTTATGCCTACATGATGGAGGGGGTTGATAACGATTGGGTAGCCGTGGGCTCAAACCGCCGCTTTGCCACTTATACCAACCTGAAAGGAGGAGAATACTTGTTTAAGGTAAAATGTACCGATAGTACAGGGAACTGGTCTGAAACCATTTCAACCTTGAAAGTCAGAATCATCCCTCCGTTTTGGGCGACAACCTGGTTTAGTATTGTTTTGATGATCAGTATTATGTCGTTGGTAATGGCTTATGTTCGTTGGAGTACCCTTGGCCTGATTGAGCAAAAAAGGAAATTGGAAAAACTAATCAAGGAACGGACCCAAAAAATTGAAGAACAAAAAGAGACGCTTGTTCAGCAGTCGGATATCCTGAAGGAAAACAATCTGGTACTTGAGCAACGCCAAAAATTGATAGAAGGACAAAAAACCGAATTGGAAAGCAAGAATAGGGAAATCCTGGCGCAGCGCGACCAGTTAATCGAGTTGAATGAGAAGGTGGAATTGGTTAATCAGCTAAGGTTGAGATTTTTTACCAATATTTCACATGAATTCAAAACACCCTTAACCTTGATCATCGACCCGATTCAAACATTGATGGAACGTTGGAAAGACGATATGGGTTCAATGCCCACCCTCAGGATGATCGACCGGAATGCCAGACGTTTGCTCCATTTGATCAATCAACTGATGGACTTCAGACGAGTGGAAACCGGAAAAATTGCGATTCGGGTAGAAGAAACAGACATGGTATCCTTTATGGAAGATATTTTTCAATCTTTTGGCGATTTGGCTCAGCATCAGCAAATCGATTACCGTTTCGAAAAAGAAAATCCTCCTTGCAGGGTTTGGTTCGATAAGGAGAAATTGGAAAATATTTTGTATAACCTCCTTTCTAACGCGTTCAAGTTCACGCCCTCCAAAGGTTCAATCGTGTTGACACTTCGTTTTGACGATGAGCAATACAATGAAGCTCAACACTGCATCTGTATAATAAAAGTTGCTGACAATGGCGTGGGTATTGAAAAACAACATCTTGACAAGGTTTTTGATCGCTTTTACCAGGTCGAAACCCAAAGCTTTGCTTCGAAGAGGGGCTCTGGAATAGGATTATCGCTGACAAGGGAATTGGTCGAAGCGCTCAGGGGTTTCATTACTGTGGAAAGTAATCCAGGTAAAGGTTCTCTTTTTTGTGTCCACTTGCCTTGCTCCAGGTCGGTATTTTCGGACGATGAAATTGTTGATCCCGATAATACTCGAACCCTTAATCTCGATGGGCAAATCGCTATGTTAAAAGAGAATTTCTTTGTTGAACCCATCGAGAGCAAAGGAAATAGTTGTGATTCAAAAGACTGGCTTAAACCTCTTATTTTGATCGCCGAAGATAATTATGATCTTCGTAAGTTTCTGGTAAAAAGCTTATCGGAAGAATACCGGCTGATTGAAGTAGAGAACGGAAAAGAAGGATTTGATCAAGCAACCCGGTATACTCCCGATCTGATCATTAGCGACATTATGATGCCGGTAATGGATGGGATTGAATTTTGTAGCCGGATAAAAACAAACATTCAAACCAGTCATATTCCTCTTATTTTACTTACTGCAAAAACGTTGACCGAAAATTGGGTTGAAGGACTTGAAACCGGGGCTGATGATTATATCCCAAAACCATTTAACCTGGTTATCTTGCAAGCACGGATTAAGAACTTGATTGAAAACCGAAAAAAGATGATCCGGCTATTCAGCAAAGAACTCTGCCCCGATGTGAAAAGGGTAGCCAATTCAACGCTTGATGAAGAATTCATCCAAAAAGTGTACGATGTTTTAGACAAAAACTACATCCAACCTGATTTTACTGTCGAAGATTTTGCACGCGAAATGTGCATCAGTAAGAGCTTATTGTATAAGAAGCTGAAATCGCTTACAGGGATGTCGATCAGTGATTATGTGAATGGGTACAAAATTAAAAAGTCGTTGCCCTTGTTAACCGAAGGCCGCTTGAATGTGGCCGACATCGCGTTTAAAGTAGGTTTTAACGATCCCAAATATTTCAGCAGGGTATTCCGAAAATTCATTGGGATGACCCCAACTACCTACTCCGAGCAGGATTCATAATGAGGGAAAACTTAGAACCTATAATTAATGCCAGTGTAAATTCCTATCGTGTAGGGTTTGGCTTCTATGTTGCTGTTTTTATTCAGGTCATTCAGCATCATTTTCAAAGTAGGTTCTAGCGAAAACTGAAGCTTCTCAAGTAGGGTGTAGTTGATCCCTAAACCCATGCTGGTGCTGAAGGATAAAGCATTTAAGTCTTCAACCTTGCCCTTTGCCAGTATTTCTTGTTGGTTTATCAATATTGCCCGATTAGAGACAAGAATATTGGTGTTGATTCCTCCCAACAAATGAAGCCCTAAACTTTTTCCAAGCAATTGGTAACGGGCTATGAAAGGGATCTCGATATAGCCGGTGTTTTGCGAAAACCTATAATTTTGGGCCCACTCGGTATAGCTTGTTTCAAAGCGTTTAGTGTTTAGTACATCGGTGCCTGCAGGGAGGGTAAGGTTGGCAACTCCCAGGCTGGTGTTAATGTTGGCGTTGTTTGAACTGGCTTTGTTGCTGGTATAGGCTCCTTCTTGATAGGTGTAGTCGTTACGGCTGCTGATCCAATTGTGCCCGGCAAAGGCAATGGGCACCCCATCGCTGTTTTGTGAGATGGTATTGTAGTTTACTCCCGATTGAAGTGATAATTTATTGGTGGCCTGATATTGAACGGTAAAACCTCCCGAAAGGTTCACGTCGTACTCCGAAGTGATGTTGGGTACATCAGATTCAGCAAGAGGTGGCGATTCTTCATAGTATCCATTAGAAAAAGAAGGCATTTCGTCAAATTGTTGGGTTGGCGAAAGTTGTGCCCCAATCGACCACTTTTGGGCA
>CAZSIK010000044.1:1178-9128 GCA_964606515.1 uncultured Prolixibacteraceae bacterium | reverse complement strand
TTTGTATCTGTTCCATGTTAGAAGCTATAATTGCTTGATCTTCTTCAGACAAACTGAAATTTTCAAGTTTGTTTAAGGAAAGATTAGATTCGAAAGTTTGAACTTGTTTTGCCATAATCCTTCGACTTGGCAATTTCTGAATCAGGATTGCTTGTCTTGTAAGTAGTGTGTTTTGATCCAATCTTTCTTCTTTTTCTGTACCTTGATTTTGAGTTTTAATTACAGCTTGTTCCCGCCTCGATGCTAAGGTTTCTGAAGTATTCCACTCCAGTTTGTTTTGTGACTGGGTGGTTTGGGTACCGTTTGCTGAATTGGCTTCATTGGGTGGGTTTGTTTCGGAATAGTGTATTTCGGTATTGGCCAACCGGCTACTGTGGAGTGCAATATCGGCCTTGTGGCTTGCAAAATACCATCCGGTCCCAAATGCAACAATTAGTGAAGCCGCGATTCCTGATCGATATATCCAAAGCCAAACCCTAGCCTTTCGATTCCGTTCAAGGCTTTTTTCGATTTTCTCCCAAACCGTTGCAGGAGGTATTGGCCCGAAATCGTTTAGCTTTTCGGAGAACAATTCGTCGATGTTGTTCTGCTTATTGTGCATAGGTCTCTGTTATCTTGTTCAATTTTTCTAATTTGTTCTGTAATATTTGGCGTGCCCGGTTGAGGTTCGATTTCGAGGTTCCTTCAGTAATGCTCATTTGCTCAGCAATTTCCTTATGGGTGAAGCCTTCAATGGCGTAAAGGTTAAAAACCATTTTATACCTTGGTGGAAGTTCTTTGATCATTTCAAGCAATTCGCTTGCACCAAGCTCGGCAAAAAGGTCTTCTTTTACCGACGTATTGTCGTACTTGGTAATATCCTCAACAGGATACAGCTTGTTCCGGCTTCGATATCGTTCAAGGGCAACATTCACTACAATCCGGCGCATCCAGCCTTCAAAAGAACCCCTGTTCGCAAATTGTCCAATCTTTTCAAAGATGATCATGTACCCATCGTGCAAGAAATCTTCTGCCTCGGTATTGTCGCGCGAATACCTCAGGCACACCCCGTACAACATCGGAGAAAACCTTCGGTACAGTTTTTCCTGTGCCTCTCGTTTGCCCTTTTTGCATTCGGCGATCAGTTCATGTAGTTCTTCCACTTGGTATCGATATTTTACAAGGCTAAATTACAGGTTATTTCCCTTTTGTAATATCTAAATTTAAACCCGTGGAAACTATATATTGTCCTGTTCTTTTCCATCTCGTTGAATATTGATGTTTTGATGGGAAAATATTAGGAATGGTTGCGTGAACAGGTTGAAGGGGCTTTACTGCTTCATTTTTTTTTTAGGTATTGATAAAACCAAAGAGCCAATATTTGAGCTTTTATCCTTATAATTGCAGCTTCATGGTTTTAAGGGAAGGACTGAAGGATATAAAAATGAAATCGATTTCAAAATTAATTTATTGTACGGCGTTTTTATTATCGGTATTGCTTGGCAACGCCAATCAACCAGTATGGATCAACGATGGGCAAAGTCTGATGATTACTGAATTCATGGCTTCGAATGCCAAAAGCTTAAGCGACGATGCAAACGAATGGCCCGACTGGTGCGAATTGTACAATCCTACTAACCACGATATTAATCTTTTAGGATGGTATCTCTCCGATACTAACACAAAATTATATAAATGGAGGATGCCCAATTATGTTTTAAAACCGGGAGCCTACAAGGTTATTTTCCTTTCTGACAAAAACTCGATTTCAAATCCCGATTATCTCCATTCCAATTTTAAGTTGGAGGCTTCAGGCGAAAATCTGGTTTTGACCAAACCCGATGGACTAACACGGGTATGGTATTTCGAACAGGGTTATCCCGAACAATATACCGATGTTTCATATGGACTGATCGATGGTGCTTTTCATTATCTGAAAAAACCAAGCCCCGGGGTTGCCAATATTGACGAACAGTATCTGCCTGCCCCGATCTTCAGCAAACAACGGGGCTATTATAAGGAGCCTTTTTCCTTATCGCTCAGTCACAGTGTCGACGGTTCCCTTTTGTTTTATACCACCGATTGCAGCACACCTACTCTCCAGTCTCACAAATATAACGGAGCTATCCCTATAACCAAAACTACGGTGGTTAGGGCTGTGGCTTATACTTCTTCTGGACAGAGGGGAATTGAGTCTGTTTCAACTTATTTATTTGTTTCCGATATTGTAAGACAACCTATAACTCCTGTAGGGTACCCCTCGGTTTGGGGACCATTTACGGCAATCAAAGGAAATGCTCCGGGCGACTATGAAATGGATCCTGAAATCTGCAATAGTCCCAACTATAAAGAAAAAATGGAAGTAGCTTTTCTTTCTTTACCTTTTGTTTCATTGGTAAGCGATCAAGGGAATTTTTTTTCCAATTCTCAGGATCCGGAAAATGGGGGTATTTATTATTATACTGGAGCTCCTTTGACCAATACCACCTATACCCTTGGAAAGGACTGGGAGCGACCTGCTTCAGTTGAATATTTTATTCCCAACAGTTCAACTGGATTTCAGGTGAATTGCGGTGTTCAGTTAAACGGCGGCCATAGCCGTCGGCCTGAAAAAAGCCCCAAACATTCTTTTCGTTTGCTTTTTAAAAAAGAATATGGTGTTGGCCGTTTGAAATTTCCCCTGTTTGACGAAAAAGAAGCCACTACCTCATTCGATCGCCTGATTTTAAGGGGGGGATTTAACAACACCTGGATCCATTCCACTTCAAGTGTGAGAAAACAAGGCCAATATATACACGACAGTTGGGCCAAGGATGCTGCCCATGCCATGGGAAACCCTTCGGGTTACAATAAATTTGCTCACCTGTTTTTGAATGGCTTGTACTGGGGTGTTTATAACATCAGCGAACGCATGGACGACGAATTTATGGCCAGTTACTGTGGGGGTAATCCTGAAGATTATGATGTACTTAAAGATTACACCGAAGTGTTACGGGGTGATATCAATGCCTGGGAGTCGATGTGGAAACAGGCTAGTGGCGATATGTCGAAATTGGCCAATTATCAAAAGGTACTGGGAAGGAATCCCGATGGAACAGACAATCCTGCCTATGAACGCCTCGTCGATGAAGCCAACCTGATCGATTACATGTTATTAAATTTTTATTGCGGCAACAACGACTGGGATCACCACAACTGGGTAGCCGGCAGGAGCCGTTCGACCCGTGACGGATTTAAGTTTCTGGTTTGGGATAGTGAGCTCCTTTTTACTTCGCTCGATATCAATGTAACTTCAGAGAACAATCCGAATTGTCCGAGTGGAATTTTTCAGGGACTTTTAAAAAATGAAGAGTTCCGAATGCTTTTGGCCGACAGGATCTATCTTCACTTTTTTAATGATGGGAAACTGACACCTGAATCAGCACTCGAGATATGGAACCGGAGAGTCGATGAGGTACAGTTATCGATGATCTGCGAGTCGGCCCGTTGGGGTGATTATCGTCGTGATGGCCATCCCAATCCCTCGTCGAACAGGGTGTATACCTTAGATGGTGATTGGATTCCAGCTAATAACACCATGGTAAAGAGTATTTTCCCAAATCGGACTGAGGTGGTGATCCAACAATTGAAAGATGCAGGTTATTATCCATCGGTCGATCCACCTGAATTCACGAATCGCGAGTCGGTTAAAAAATCCGGTGATAAATTGGCCCTCTATTCAAACAAAGGGAAAGTATATTATTCGCTCAATAGTAGCGACCCAAGGAACATTGGGGGTGCGGTTTCTCCTTCTGCCATATTGTATCAAAGCAGCGATAGTGTAGCCATTACTGAAAACTCACAAATCAAAGCAAGGGTTTTATATAATAATATATGGTCGGCATTGGCTTCTGCTGAATTTAATGTGGGTAAACCTTCATCGCTGCCTGATGTCTTGGCGCAGGATAATTTTAGCTTCACAGCTTTTCCTAATCCTGCCAGAGAGGTATTGATAATCAGGTTTGAAAGCAAAGTACAAGCAAATATTAGTTTATCGCTATATAATTTAACAGGTGTCAAAGTGAAGCAGCTTTTCAACGGGATTTCATTGCCAGGCGAGAAAACCATTCGCTGCAATACAGGTCATCTTGTGCCTGGTGTTTATTTGTGCCGGATGGAAACAAAAGGTATAAATAAAGTATTGAAAATAAATGTAGTAAAGTAATATGTCGCTTGAAGTATTCAAAAAAATAATTCGCTGTCTTGGATTCACTGTGTTGCTTGCAGGTTGGTCGACCGCCCAATCTGAGGCGAATCCGGTTAAAGCTCTTTCAGAAGAGGCACAGGTGGTTTTGTTCACTTGTCAACCGGGGCATGAATTGTATGCAGGCTTTGGTCACAGCGCGCTTTGGGTTTCCGATCCATCAACCCAAATCGATCGGCTTTTTAATTACGGAACTTTCGATTTCTCAACTCCAAATTTTTATCTAAAATTCATTCGGGGGCGACTCGATTACCAGTTGTCGGTTACCTCAGTTCAACGCTTCCTTGCCGAATACAGTTATCGGGGAATTGGGGTTTATGGCCAGACACTCAATCTGAACCTGATTGAAAAGCAACGAATTTACGAATTGCTTGAAAACAATTTGCTTCCTCAGAACCGTAATTATCGTTACGACTATTTTTTGGATAATTGTGCCACACGAATTAGGGATATTGTAGAGAAAGCGGCTGAAGGTGATCTTACTTTTCATTTAAACGATCAACATTATTCTTATCGTGAGCTGTTGCTGCCGTATTTGGAACAAGCTCCATGGACCCGATTGGGCATCAGTTTTATTTTGGGGATTCCTGCCGACCGTGAAATTATCCCTTATGGATATATGTACTTGCCTGATTTTCTACAGGAAGGTTTCGAAAGTGCCAGGGTGAAAAGTGGGCTTGAAGAACGAAGACTGGTTAGTAATGGCAGGG
Source organism: uncultured Prolixibacteraceae bacterium (assembly GCA_964606515.1). Lineage (GTDB taxonomy): Bacteria > Bacteroidota > Bacteroidia > Bacteroidales > Prolixibacteraceae > CAZSIK01. Next base: position 4,196 of record CAZSIK010000044.1, on the reverse strand, counting down.
AATATCTGCCAATGATGCTCGAATTTGGTCGTATCCGGCTTCTCGATCCTGAAATTGTTTTTTTCGTGCTGCTCGTGTTGGTAGTATTGATAACGATTGTGGAAATCAGAAAAAGTAAACACTTTAAATGGCTCGATTACCTATTGATGACCATTAGCCTTGTAGCCGGAATTTTCCTTTTTTTAATGTGGGTAGCCACCGACCACCAATCGACCGATTATAACCTGAATTGTTTGTGGCTGATCCCTGCGCAGCTCGTTTTCTTATTCTTATTGAAGAAGAAAAGCAATGCACTTCCCAAGGTATTTCTCGGATTGATGGCTTATACCTTTTTTGTGTCTGTTATCCAATGGATTTGGCCACAATATGCTGAAATCTCATTTTCAATACTGAACCTTGTTTTTTGTACCCGATATTTTGGTCACTATCTCAGGCTGAAAAAAAGAAAAGCCAACCTTGGGTAGGTTGGCTTGGGAGTTATGAAATTATCAGGGGAGAGGAGAGGGAGTTATCAAGAGACAGGTTTGATTATTATTTTTTGATCGTCAACAAAAGTGTACCCCAGGTTAAATGGAATGCAAATTATTGATAATAAAGTATCGAGATGAGGATTACTAATCTTTCCAGTAAAGTGCAAAGCTTCATTAATTCCTTCAGTTTCAATGGTGAGACCAAAAAAATGTTCCATGTCTTCAAAAACTTCTTCCATGTTGGCTTTTTCGTAAATTTTTGAATAGTAGGCAATTTCAGGATATGAAACTGAAATTTTTTTGGTTTGACTCATCGACGATTTTTTTGCATTCAGCTTTTCCCCGGCTTCAATTTTTTGTTCGTTAAACGATTGATGATAGGCAACCTTGCCCTCGTAGCATTCAACCGATAATTCGCCATTGCCTTCAAAAACAGAAAATCGGGTGCCCAATACCTTTACTTTTCCAATGGATGTAACCACTGTAAAGGGACGTCCTTTCTCGACTTCAAAATACCCATCGCCTCTGAGCCGTATTTTTCTTCCAAAAAAAGTTTCAGCGTATTGGGCAACCGAATTTTCACCTAAAATTAGTCTCGATTGATCGGGTAGAAAAAATGCATGTTGCACCTCAGAATATTGATAAGTACTTTTATTCTTCTCGAAGAAAAGGAGAAAAGCAATGAGAAGAGAGGCTGCTACTGTCCAGGTAATCAATCTGACTATTGGGTAATTATAATGGATATGGGGTTGATAATTTGCGTTTTCGATTCGAGTTAAAACCATGTTCAGTACATCCTTTTTTTCTTTGTTGGCAGGAACCTGGTAATACCGAACCCATTCCTCAACAGAAGGTTTCCTGTTTGGTTTGTTCTCCTGACTACTTGATAAAGGATGACTGAACATTGTTTTCTTATTTTTGAACCACAAATGATACAATCATCTAAAAAATTACCCTACCAATAATTGAAAAAAAATGATAGAATGTTTTTTTTCGATGCCAAACTTGAAATATGCTTATTTTTAGCCCGTTAAGAATCAAGGTTTTTAGTAATACGGGATAATTCATAGTTTTTGTATCTTTGAAAAAAATAATTTGATTTGATGACCTGAAAAGAAATTTATGAAACAGGAAATCAGTGTTTTTATCGATAAAATTGAAGAATCTATTCTTTGTTCTAAGGCTCAAAATTTAGATTTTCAAAAACTAACTCAAGGAGTTTTTCCCTTCAAAAAAACATTAATCCTTGAACGATGCACCAAATTACCTCAATCGGCTTTTGTTAAGCCTGAATTACTAAAAAAGAATGATTTGGAAAAAGTAATGGCCCGTCTCGAAATTTTACTTGAACATTTGGGGTTATCGGTTGGTTTTCCCCGATCGCTTCCCCTCAAATTGAAGTATTCCTTTCTTTTTTCTATTTGGGCTTCGGGTACTGTAGCTTTCAATTCTGAAGGAATAATTGAAGTATGTAATTATAACATAGAGGCATGCCCTTTCCCTGGATTTTGCAGAACTTGTGAAGAAATGGCTTCCCGGATCAGGATGGATGAACAGCTTCAACGGGGAGGTTTCGATGAGGTAGACGAAATTTCATAAAAACTAGTATTTATGAATGAGATCCCCAAAGAACTAATCTGTAAACTTGTTTCCGTATTTGAAAATGAATATGGCCTCTCATTGCAAATTAATAGGGTTGATGGTGTAGGGGGTGGGTGTAACAACAATGCCTCCCGGATCAGCACTTCAACAGGAATATTTTTTCTGAAATGGAATTGGCAAGCCCCACTTCATTTATATAGTGCTGAAGCCAATGCCTTGAAATTGTTCAATGCCACATCCAATGAATATCTGATCTTTCCCAAACCTTTTTTTTCAGCAGAAGTAGATTTAATGAACCATTGTCCTGCTTTTATTCTTACAAATTGGATTGAGTCAAAATACACGGTGGGCGAAGAGGAAAAGTTGGGCCGGGGCCTGGCATGTTTTCACCGGAATACTTCTGAATATTTTGGTTTTAATGAAGTGACTTTCTGCGGTGCTAGCCCTCAGGAAAACAAAGCCCAAAACGATTGGCTAACCTTTTTTATCCGTAACCGCCTTGCTTTTCAAGTAGAATTAATTAAGCAAAAAAGAATATGGGAGGTTCATGATGATCAACTTTTCGAGCGTTTTTTAACTAAGCTACCTTCTCTTATTCCTTCTGATGGAGTAATTCCTTCGCTTGTTCATGGCGATTTATGGTCGGGGAACATCCTCTATTCACCACAAGGACCGGCTCTGGTCGATCCTGCACCTGCCTATTGTCATAGAGAATACGAATTGGGCATAATGCTCTTGTTTGGTGGATTTTCCAAGAGGGTTTTTGATGCATACAGCGAGTCGTGGCCTCTGGAGCCCGGTTGGAAAGAAAGGGCGAACCTTTATCAGCTCTACCACCTCTTAAACCATTATAATCTTTTTGGTGGAGGCTATAAACTTCAAGCGATGCAAATTATCCGAAAATATTTATGAATCCTTTAGATAATGTCGACATTAACCGTATATA
>CAZSIK010000044.1:0-1104 GCA_964606515.1 uncultured Prolixibacteraceae bacterium | reverse complement strand
TTGAAAAATCCCTTTCAATACCGACATGTATTGGCAGTTACTTTTACCAATAAAGCCACTACCGAAATGAAGGAACGCATCCTGAGCGACCTTTACAAGGTGGCAACAGGAGAGAAGGATGAACTCGCACAACAATTGGTCTTGGAAACGGGATTGTGCGAGAATAAAGTTAGGGAAAATGCAAGGATTGTTCTATCCAATATTTTGCACGATTTCGACCATTTCTCGGTAAGTACAATTGATAGTTTCTTTCAAAAAATTTTAAAAGGATTTATTAGGGAAATTGGCCTCCATGGAGTTTACGATATCGAACTCGATCAGGAACAGATGATTGCAGAAGCGTGCGATCGGGTACTCAACATGATCGATCATGACAAAGAAACGGAAAATTGGCTGATTGAAATGTCTGAATTTCAGCTTTCAAACGAGAAAACCTGGATGCTGAATTCTGCCATCGAAACACTGGCTAAAGAAATTTCAAAGGAAAAATTCCTCGATTTTGCATTACGCCACCCTGACCAGATGGGTTCGAAAGAAAATATGAAACAATTGAAAACCGAGGTGTACCGGTATGTTCAATGGTTCAAATCGGAATGTATGCAAATGGGCAGTAAAGGATTGGGCTTGATTAAGCAGCATGGTTTGGAAATCAGTAATTTCAAGGGTGCATCCAATACATTCGCCAATTATTTCACTTATCTCTCGCAATTCAGGGAAGACAAAATCGAACCCAATCAAACCACCATAAAAGCATGTAATTCGCTCGAAAACTGGAAAACCAAAGATAAGAAAGACCTGCATCAAGCCATTGATGCCGCGTATCATGGAGGGCTTAATGAATTGCTGTGTAAAGCTATTGATTTTGTGAATAATCAATTATTTCGCTACAACACTGCAGTGCTAATTTTGAAAAACCTTTATGCTTTTGGGATCATTTCTGCCTTGATGGTTGAAATCAGGAAAATAGGGAAAGAAAACAATACAATGCTCCTGAGCGAATCGGACCAGCTGATTAAAACCATTGTTGCCGATAATGATGCTCCCTTTATCTATGAAAAAACAGGTAATTTTTATCAGCATTTCATGATTGATGAGTTTCAGGAT
>CAZSIK010000043.1:10096-21372 GCA_964606515.1 uncultured Prolixibacteraceae bacterium | reverse complement strand
AAATGGCTCTTTTGGTTTTTTCAGCTTTGGGCTGTGTGTTGGCAAAAACCAAATGTGCCATTTGTGCGTGGGCTATTTCCTTATTTTCTTTTTTCTTCATGCAGCAAAAATACCATATTATTCTGACGGTTGTTTTGTCTCCTTACAATGAACGCTAACAAATAATTATATTTGTTCGATGTTCAAATGAGTTTATTGATTGTGTAATTGATTTGTAAACAGTGCAATGCTAATTGTTGAAAATATTATTTCGATTGAGGGTCTTTCGCATTTTTTTGGCGAAAAATCGGTTTTAGAGGAAATTGACCTTAAGGTACGAAAAGGTGAATTTGTTACTATTCTTGGTCCATCGGGTTGTGGCAAAACAACTTTGTTAAGGTTGATCGCTGGTTTTCAGAAAGCTACCCTTGGAAAAATCCAGATTGCAGGAAAGGAGGTAACCGATGTTCCCCCCCATCGTCGTCCGGTTAATACGGTGTTTCAAAATTACGCGCTTTTTCCGCATTTAAATGTGTATCAAAATATTGCTTTTGGCCTGAACTTGAAAAAGATTGAGAAAAACATAATAGCGAAAAAAGTTCGTAAGGTGTTAAAAATGGTCAGCATGACCGACTATGAAGAACGCGATGTGGCTTCGCTTTCGGGCGGGCAGCAGCAGAGGGTGGCTATTGCCCGTGCCATCGTAAACGAACCCGAGGTGTTGCTGCTTGACGAACCCCTGGCTGCGCTCGACCTGAAAATGAGAAAGGACATGCAGCTAGAAATTAAAGCCATGCATAAAAAGCTCGGTATTACCTTCGTGTATGTTACCCACGATCAGGAAGAAGCCCTAACCCTTAGCGATACCATTGTAGTAATGAGCGAAGGCAGGATACAGCAAATCGGTACGCCCACCGAAATCTATAACGAACCCGTTAATGCCTTCGTGGCCGATTTTATTGGCGAAAGCAACATCCTGAACGGGGTAATGGTCGAAGACCAGCTTGTGGAATTTGCTGGACACCGGTTTGAGTGTGTTGATAAAGGGTTCGGGCAAAATGCACCGGTCGATGTGGTGATCAGGCCCGAGGACATCTACATTTTCGAACTGTCGGATGCAGCCCAGTTTTCTGGCGAGGTAAGCTCGTGCATCTTCAAAGGGGTACATTACGAAATGATGGTTACCACACCCGAAGGCTTCGAATTCCTCATTCAGGATTATCACCAGTTTGGCGTGGGTAAAACAGTGGGTTTGCTGGTTAAACCTTTCGATATTCATGTAATGAAAAAGGAAAGGCTCCTCAATACCTTTGAAGGTACTGTTATCGACAAGTCGCATGTACGCTTTCTGGACCATAGTTTTAAATGCCACGAAAACCACAATTTAGCTAATGGTGAAGAAGTTTGGGTTACAGTCGATTTTGATAAGGTTGCGCTTCTCGATAATGAGGAGGACGGGATGATCAAAGGTGAAATCAGGTTCATTCTGTATAAAGGGGATCATTACCACATCAGCGTATCGACTGGTGGCGTTGAAAATATTTTTGTCGACACCAATGATATTTGGGATGATGGAGATCGGGTTGGAATTGCCATCCCTCCCGAAGCAATTAAAGTTATTCAACTGTAACCCTTTACGGCGATGAAGAGAAAAATTCAATCGTTCATGGGTCGAAGAAGAAACTGGTCGGTACCGTATGTCTTGTTCCTTTCATTTTTTGTTCTGATCCCGCTGGCCCTTATTGTGTATTATGCCTTCACCAACGAGCAAGGGCAGCTTAGCGCATCAAACTTCATTAAGTTTCTGAATCAAACCGAAGCCATCAATACTTTTATTTATTCGGTTGGGGTAGCTTTGATCACTACCCTGATTACCCTTCTGCTCGGATATCCTGCTGCCTACTTGCTTAGTCGTATGGAACCTAACCGTTCGAAATTGCTGGTGTTGTTGTTTGTTCTGCCCATGTGGATCAATTTCCTGATCCGTACCCTGGCCACAGTAGCCTTGTTCGACTTTTTAAGGATCCCGCTTGGTGAAATCTCGTTGTATTTCGGGATGGTGTATAACTTTCTGCCATTCATGATATACCCGATTTACAATACCTTACGCAAGACCGATCAGAGCCTTGTTGAAGCGGCACAAGATCTTGGCGCCAATCCGCGCCAGGTTTTCCTGAAAACCATTCTTCCTCTTTCAGTACCGGGCATTTCAAGCGGGATCATGATGGTGTTCATGCCGGTAATATCCACTTTTGCCATTGCAGAACTGTTAACCATGAACAACATTAAATTGTTCGGAACAACCTTGCAGGAAAACATTTATAACGGGTTGTGGAACTATGGGGCCGCTTTATCGCTGATCATGTTGCTGATGATTGGGGCTACCACACTGATTAATGGCGAAGGCAGTGTTAAAGCATCGGAAGAAGGAGGTTTGATATGACCAGAAAAACAATCTCGGCAGCCTATTTGGGCATTTTATTGCTGATGCTGTATGCCCCTATAGCGATCATCGTGATTTTTTCGTTTACCGAAGCCAAGGTACTGGGCAATTGGACCGGTTTTTCGCTAAAACTCTATACTTCGGTTTTTGATGGAGGGTTTCATCATTCGCTGAGCAAAGCTTTATGGAACACCTTAATAATAGGTTTGATAGCATCGGTTGCTTCGACCTTATTGGGTACCGTGGCTGCCATCGGCATTTTCAACCTGAAACCCAGGTTAAGAAGACCAGTGCAACTGGTGAATAACCTCCCGATTTTAAATCCCGACATCATCACCGCAATTTCGTTGTTTCTCCTATTTGTAAGTCTGGGTATTTCGCAGGGGTATACCACGGTTATTCTGGCCCATATTACTTTTTGTACTCCTTACGTGGTGCTGAGTGTGTATCCTCGCTTGCAGCGAATGAACGAAAACCTGTACGAAGCTGCTTTGGACCTGGGGGCTACCCCGTTTTATGCACTCCGAAAAGTGTTGCTCCCTGAATTGAAACCCGGCATGATCAGTGGTTTTATCCTGGCTTTTACCCTTTCGATCGACGATTTCGTAGTTACTTTGTTTACTATTGGCAACGAAGGTCTGGAAACCCTTTCAACCTACATTTATGCCGATGCTCGAAAGGGCGGTTTGACCCCTGAATTACGACCCTTGTCTACCCTTATTTTTGTAACGGTACTTATACTGCTCTTGCTTATTAACCGCAGGACAGCCAGAAAAAGAAAACTAAATTATAATCACTAACTTGAAAATACTATGAAAAATCTTGTACAACCCATTTTGTTGCTGTTGACACTCCTGATCTCTTTGGATTGTTTTTCAAACGATAGGGATAAAATCCTGAAAATTTACAACTGGGCCGATTATATCGACGAAAAATTGCTTGAAGAATTTCCCGTCTGGTATAAAGAACAAACCGGTGAAGAGGTGAAAATTGTATATCAGGTTTTCGATATGAACGAGGTGATGTACACCAAGATTGCCCTCGGACAGGAAGATTTCGACCTGGCTTGCCCTACCCAGGCCGTAATGCAAAGGATGCTGCATAATGAACTTCTTATTCCGGTTGGCAAAGACTTTAATAATACCCCCAATTATTTTAATAACCTTTCTCCATATATTATGGAACGGTTGGGCGAATACAGTATCAAAGGCAAAAATGCAGCCGATTATGCCGTGCCCTACATGTGGGGGGTTTCGGGTATCTTGTATAACTCATCAAAAATTTCGGACGATAAGGTACAATCGTGGGGCTGCTTTTGGGATTCGGCCAATAAAGGCAAAATGCTGATGAAGGACAGTTATTGGGATGCCTATGCCACTGCTGCTGTTTATGGATACCGGAACGAAATTGCTTCAGGAAACAGGAACGTATATAGCGTCACCAACGACCATACCGACGAAGATGTAGCATTGGTTGAGGAACAACTTAAACTGTTGAAATCGAACATTGCCGGTTGGGAGGCCGATTTTGGAAAAGACATGATGACCAAGGGCGAAATTTGGTTTTGTTACGCATGGAATGGCGATGCAGTATGGGCAATCGACGAAGCAGCAGAGGTTGGGGTAAACCTCGACTTTGTGGTGCCAACTGAAGGAAGTAATGTTTGGTTCGATTGTTGGGTGGTTCCCAAATATGCCCGGAATACCAAGGCTGCTGCCTACTTTCTGAATTACCTGTGCCGTCCCGATATTGCCCTTAGAAATATGGATGTAAGTGGTTATTGCAGTGCGGTGGCTACTCCCGAATTTCTAGAATCGGTATGCGACAGCTCCTATACTGAACCCATTGATCTTAGTTATTTCTTCGGCGAAGGCCACGATAGCCTGCTGATAAACCCGGTTCAATATCCCGATAAAAAGGTTGTTGAGCGTTGTGCCATCATCAACGATTACCTTGATAAAAACGACCAGGTGCTGGCCATGTGGAGCCGAGCCAAAGGCGATAACCTCGCCAGCGGCATGATCGCCCTGATTGTTGGAGCTGCATTGTTGTTGCTTGCATGGATTATTTATGCAAGGTTTAGGAAAACGCAAACCAGAAAAAGAAAAGCGAAAAAGTAATATTCAAATGATCCATTCCCCAACCAATATTTTAATTGCCGGAGGTACCGGATTTATTGGTTATTATTCTGCTTTACAATTTCTTGCAAAGGGTTGTGCCGTTACCGCTGTTGCACTTGAAGGGGAATTGGACCTAGGTACGTGGTTCCCAAGGGAAATTATTAAAAGACTGAAACGTATATGCTCCGAAATGCCAAACGGCATTATCAAACGTTGCGTTTTTAAAAGCAAAGAACTACTCAGGCCAGGGGTAGGGTAAAGGTGAAGCGGCTTCCTTTTCCGGGTTCGCTTTCAACCCAAATGCTACCTCCTTGTTTCTCTACAAATTCTTTTACCAGGATCAATCCAAGTCCTGAGCCTTTTTCATTTTCGGTTCCCTGGGTCGATTGGTTGTTGACGGGAAGGAAAATAGTACCAAGCCTTTCCTTTTCAATACCTATTCCATTGTCGGCGACTGAAATGTGAGCCATCTGGTTCGTCGGCTCAACGGCAATGTTTACGATGCCGCCTTTGGGGGTAAACTTGATGGCGTTGCCAATCAGGTTGCGCAGGATGGTGTCGAGCAATTGCGGGTCCGCTTTTACCGGAAGCAAATGGTCTGAAAGGGATGTTTTTAATTCGATAAGCTTGGTGTCGGCAGTGTATCGGAATATGGCAATCATGTTATCGATGTTTTTCTTAAGTACAATTTTTTCTGGCGAACATTCGATAAGCCCTCTTTGTGAACGCGACCAATACAACAGGTTTTCAAGTAATTCAAAAAGGTTTTCCGACGATTGATAGATGATCTTGGCTGCATTGAGTTTTTCATCATCTTCCCATCGCTTATAATTTTGTACCAATAACTCAGAGAAACCCATGATGGTGCTGAAGGGATTTTTTATATCATGGGCGATGATCGAGAAAAATTTATCCTTAGTTGCATTTAACTCGTTAAGTTTTATATTGTTGTTGATAAGTTCTTCTTTTTGGGCCATTAATTCTTCGGCTTGTTCTTCAATTTGATGTTGCCGTTTCTCGAGCAATTCATTGGCTTCGCTTAGAATTTTGTTAATAACTTGCAGTTCCTGGCTTTGTTTACCAATCTTTATTTCGTCTTCTCTTTTTGAAGTAATGTCCCTGACGATGCCGACCAAACCGATGGTTTCTCCTTTTGTATTGATAATAGGCGATTTGGTTGCCGACAAGTAAATTGTTTTGTTATTGATTTCTCTTCGGTCTTCCTCGTTAATTAACGGGATACCCGCTGCCATAATTTCCTGCTCCCTTTTAAAATACTGCTCGGCGATTTCTTTGGGGTAAAAGTCAAAATCGGTTTTTCCGATCAGTTCTTGTTGGCCTTTAAGATTCATTTGCAGGGCAGTTATTTTGTTGGCAAAGATGAACCTCGAACGGGTATCTTTTATAAAAGCCTGATCGGGGATGTTGTTGATCAAGGTTTGTAACTGGTTGCGTTCGTTGAGGATGCTTTGGTTCGTAATTTTTCTTATTCTTTTTATAAAACTTCGAATAAAGAAAAAGGTTAGAATGAAAAGTATAAACATTAAAATGGCCAGGAACCAGGTCGATTTCCACCAGGGTGGTGTAATCCTGATCGTGACCGAGGTGCCTTGTTCATTCCATACCCCATCGTTATTGCAGGCTTTCACCCTGAACACATAAGTGCCCGGTTGCAAATTGGTATAGGTTGCTTCGGTCTTGTTTCCCACATAATTCCATTCTGTATCAAACCCTTCCATAATATAGGCGTACTGGTTTTTTTCACTCAAAATGTAATTGAGCGCGATGAAATGGAAGGTGAAATAATTCTGATTGTGCTTTAACTCAAGTTGGGTTACCTGTGAAATGTGTTTTTGCAGAGGAGATTCTTTTTCTCCAATTTTCACTTGTTTATTGTATAAGAGAAAATCGCTCAGATAAACTGGCGGAGGGATGTTGTTGTCTTTAATGCTGTCGGGGTGAAACACGTTGAAGCCATTTAAACCGCCAAAATACATTTCGCCAGTACTGCTTTTAAAAAACGACCAACGGTTGAAATTGGAGCCCTGAAGCCCGTCTTTTACATTGTAGTTTTTAAAGTGAAGGGCCGGATGTTCATCGTGATTTGAAATTGAAGCCCTTGACAAGCCATCGTTGGTGCTTAACCATAAGTTCCCTTTATTGTCTTCCAAAATACCCACGATGGTGTTATCGGGCAAACCATGTGCAAGGGTATACTTGATGAAATAATTTTGTGTAGGGGTGAAGAGGCATAATCCCCCTTTATCGGTGCCGATCCAAAGCCTTTTTTGAGCATCCTCGTAAATAGCATGAACTGTGTTGTTGGGCAAACTTGAGCTATCGCCCTCGGTGTGCGAGTAGCGTTTGTGTTCACCCGATTGCGGATCAAAACAAAGCAACCCATTGAATTCTGTGGCGATCCACAATTGGCCTTTATGATCGTACAGGAAATCGTTCACATTGAAATTGTAACTGATGTTTTCGGGTGTTTTTAATAATGATTTTAGGGAATGAATTGTCTCAGTATGTTTATTGTAAAGATAGGCCCCTTCTTGAAAGGTCCCGACCCAAACCTCTTCGTTATGACAATATATATTGAAGATGGAAGATGTTTTTCTTGAATCTGGAACCATGTTTGGAATTTTGTTCTTTAAGATGGGATGGCCAGTTTCAAGGTTGAAGAGGTTTAAACCCCCGTCCCATAAGCCCACCCACAAATCATCGGTTTTGCCGGCACTGATTGCTAGTACTTTGTTGTTTGTTAAGGTTTGGTTATCATCCTGTTTGTGCCGAAATTTTTTGAATGTTTTGTTTTTTGGATTAAAGCAGTTGATCCCGCCGCCGTCGGTACCGATCCAGATATTGCCGTGCTGATCTTCGGTAAACGAAGTTACCGACTTTCCAGAGAGGGAGAATTCATCGGAAGCATCCTGGTACAGAAGAAAGCGGTGAAAACGTGAGTTCGAAATACTGACTCCTCCGCCCCAGCATGCCACCATGATGATCCCATGGTGTCCGATCCTGATTTGTGAAATGTTGTTGCTCAGGAGAGAATACATCGATTCGGAAGAAACAAACGAATGGAATTTTCCGGTGTTTGGATCGAGGAGGTTAATTCCCCCGCCATTAGTGCCTATCAGCATTTGCCCGTCATTTGCCCTTACTATTGATAGGATCAGGTTATTATTGAGTGCCTCCCTGTTATTGCTATTTTCGGTATAATGGGTCCATTGCATGTTTTTTTCGTCAAACACGATCAAACCGGTTTGAGTTCCCAGATAAAGCTTTCCTTCCTGATCGAATTCAAAAGCGTAGACATCGTTCAATTTAAAAATGGGATGTTCATGATTATAAATGGTTATTTTGCTGCTATTTAGGTTGTATTTAATCAGACCACCCTCTTTGTTTTCCCCTCCACGGAATGAAAACCAGAGCATCCCATCAGGAGCTTGACCAATTTGAGTTACGGTTTTTGCCGGAATTTCAGTTTCAAAAATATTATGGAATTTCCGGTTGTTATGGTCTACCCAATAAAGTCCATTATTGATTGAACCCAACCATAGTCGCCCGGTGTTGTCTTCGAATATTGCCACAATTCCATGATCTTCAAGATTTTTGTTATGGTCGTCGAGATAGTTGACGCGTTCAAATTGGTTGAAATCCCGGTTGTACCGGCAAAGGCCATTGCCCACACCAATCCAGAGGTTATGGCTTTTGTCTTCATATAGGTAATTGATCTGGCTACTCGATAGGGTGCATGTATCGTTTTTTATGTTCCGGTATACGGTGAAATTAATCCCGTTGTATTTATTGAGCCCATCTTTGGTGCCAATCCAGATGTATCCTTCGTAATCCTGGTGCAAACAAGTGATGTCGCCATGAGATAAGCCCATGGCTGTGGTTAAGTTGGTAAAATTCATTTCTTGGGCAGCCGAATGAAAACTGATAGCATTTAATGAAATGAATAAGAGCATGCTTGCCAGTGTTGAAACCGATGGTTTGGAAATGGCTAGGTTTGGCCATACAGACAAAAAAAGTGAAAATATTGGGGAAGCTTTTCCTGGAAGAAAAAATTTCCATAAATAAGAAAAAACCTTGTTATATGAATTATAGTTTCCCATTTTAAAATATGTCAATAAATATATCAAGAATTTTTGCCGGAAGCAATGGCTACTGTATATTTATTTCGATAATCACAAGAAAGGGATCCTGCATCTTCCTTCGTCGTCTCGCTGGGAATTGGGACAAGAAGGCAAATCTTAACCTGAAAATGGAAAAAATACAATTTCTTTATAGTTGTTTAATTCCCTATTTTTCTCGGGAAATTTTTGATGGCAGCTTCATCTATGATGGTGCCGGTAAGTTTAATTCGATAAGGCCATTGTTCGTCGTTGTCTTCTTTCCAATCAGCATGATGTTGGGAATGAGAAGTAGGTGTGCCACAAACAACAAGCCACAAATATTCGTTTTTTTTAGGGACTTTAAAAGTAAGGCTTCCTTCGTTGGCCGAGTTCATTGTACCATATATCCTGCCCCCATCTTTTTTAATAGCCAGGAAACCATATCTCCAACCTGCTTTTTCGGTATCGATGGCCCTGAACCCTTGGCTGCCAGCCATCCCTTTAAAATCGAGTCTGATTGTGGTTTTTCCTTTGGGGGTTGTAAGCCTGATTCCATTGTAACCATAATTTTGAGGACAACGGCTAATGTCGATTTGGTACCAGCCTTGTCCCACCTCGTTTAAAATACATGTGTGCTGATTGGCATACGGTTTTGCTTCATTTTTAACCCGTTTTAAATCCCAGGTAATGAATTTACGGGCTGCTTCAAATACTTCATCATTAAATTGTTGCTGGCCGATACCCGTGATGCGCTGGTAAGTTAAAACAGGATCTTCTCCTTTTCGTGCAGCCTTCCAAATTCTGGAAATAATGTCGGGGCCATGTTTCCCGGCCCAGTACTCGAGCATATAAGCCGAATGGTACATGTTTTTTCATGAAGGAAAGCCAGGTGGGTTTGTTTTAAAAAATCGACCAGATGATAATTCTCGAAAGTCATCCAATCGGGATAAACCTGCCAGAGCATGAACTGCGAAGTCATTTCTACAAACGGATAACTACCAACTCCAGGCGATGCAGTACTGTCGGCCCTGAGTTTATCGGCATCGAGCAGGTATTGAAAGGAATGGCCCATCTCGTGGGCAAGGGCTCCGAATGGGGCTTTGTGCATCCTGATGGCCGGAGCCCAGAAAATACCAATTTTTTCCGCTTCTCCTCCACCAAAGGCGGTTCCTTCATCACCACCAAAAATATAGATCAACATTTTATATTGGTCGGTAATCGGGTGCTCATCCCAAACAAACTTCAATTGGGTTCCATAGTGCCGATAGATTCGTTCTCCTTCTTTAAGTAAAAAATCGGGATCGAAACGTTTTAACGAATCGGGATTTTGCATGGGTTCCCGTCCATATTCCTTGCTCCAAAACAAGGCAATGTTCTCCGATTCAGCCATCCTTGAGATGCTGAACTCGCTGGTATCGCATTGGTAGTTGTTGTGTTCGGGAACTTTGAATACCGACTCAGGAATAAAAAGCAACTTGTTTGACTTTTCTGGCTTGTTCACCACTGTTTGTTCCTTACCCTGTGGTGTGCTGCAGGAAAATTGAACTGCTGAAACAAGCATCCCGATGCTGATGAGTATTGCTCTTGGTCCCATAATTCATAGATTTATTTTGACGCTTCGCTTATTGACTTGGATTTTTGATTTCAATAAGCTCCAATAATGGGGTTAAATCTACTTCAATTATCTGAAACAAAAACTTAAGCGTGAAGACGAATAATTGCAGTATTGTTGAAAAAAGTGGGACGAATGTGTAAAAAACGCCGGAATTCTAATATGGGTGAGTAAGTAATTGATCAAGACAGCAAGCGATTGTTTTATTTTAATGCAAGTTCATCGAGGTTGACGTGTTGCCGGTAGGATGTATACCCCCAATAATCTCCTTTTGAATTTTTTGTTGGGATGATGAATTGCACGTAGCCAAACTGATGATCGATTACGAGAGAGATGGTATCAGAAAAATTTTGTTTGTTGATGAAAATGAGTTTTTCTGTAAGTATTTGGTCCTCTTCAATTTCTAAATCTTGCTTTACCATGCTAACATCAATTTTCTGAAAAAGGGTTCCGTTGTCGAATTCCATGTTTAGTAATGAACCATCAAATTTGATGTTTATCGGACGGGAGTCGAAATAATTCGAGAAGAACACTTCATCCAATGGCCCCATGGGGGTTGACATGGCTTGCTTCTCGATTCTTAACTTGATGGGGAGCTTAATTTGTGCGTACCCATTGATCGATAAAGCAGAAATGAAAAATAGAATATATGCAATTGTCTTCATAAATCACTTCCTTCTAAAATCATTACAAAGACAATAAATTAATTCAAAATAAATACTGCTTTTCCCGATTTTTTGATGAACGGTCGTTTTCGTTTGACGAAAGTGTGCTTTTCTTACACGAAAGGACTAAAATTTGAATTAATCACTTTGGAATTGGGCAATAAATTATCATATTAGTGCCAATTAAACAGTCTGGAATGCGTGTTTTGCGCGGAAATCCGAAATTTTCAGTAAGAACCTTCAACAATTAAAAAAATAAATCAGGTTTTGCAAGACTAAAAAATCGGCAGAAATGAGTATTTTTGTGGCTCGAAAAGTTCTTTGAAGGCACTAGGT
>CAZSIK010000043.1:0-10082 GCA_964606515.1 uncultured Prolixibacteraceae bacterium | reverse complement strand
CGAAGAAAACTTTGCTCTTGCTGCTTAATCGAAGATAGTAGATTCAAGCCCCTCTTCGGAGGGTTTCCGGCATTAGATGTTGGAACAAGACGTTTCCCGGGCGGTCAACATCCCTTTCCAACCCGATCAGGAGGCGCTCGCAATTAGGGATTAGCGTTGTGAAAGCTCCGTGCACAATGCGAAATTAAGGGGCTAAGGCAACAATCGGTGGCCCTGATCCAGTTGTTGCACGAAAAACAAGTCGGGGCTAAGCATGTAGAAAGCGTATGGCTTCCCTGTTTGGACGCGGGTTCGACTCCCGCCAGCTCCACTGAAGACTCTGACCTAATACGTTGGAGTTTTTTTTTCTACAAATCGTTATTGTTCAGAATTTTTTGTCAGGCATTTTAATAGCCAACAGCTCCACTGAAGCATGATTTAACTGCTTTAATTGCAGTTAGTTGAATAAGTGTTTTTTTTAAAGATGCTTGTTTCTTACAAATCTTTTTTATCGTTGATATTCATTTCCTTACCTTAATGAAAACGCACCAGGTTTAAGCAACTTGTGTTTTTGTGAAATGTGCAGCATCACTTTTTGCGGCAAAGTACTTCCTGTAATAGGCCACAAAAAGGTATCAAAACAGGAAAGTTGGGAAAAAGCTGAAAATTCTTTCTTCCAATAAAAAAGAGGCTGATTTTTCCACCAGCCCCTTTTTATTGATTTTGTTTTGTTGGTCATGTTTTTATTCGAAAGATTATTGCTGTTGAGACCATTAGTCCAAGCCTTTAGTGCCCAGCAGCAAACAAACCCTTGACAAACCAATTGCTTTATTACCAGTTTAATGCTTAATCTTTCTTGAAATGCTAAACTTTTTATTATAAGTTCCTTTGTTTGTTTGCATTTTTAAAATATACATGCCCTCATATAAATGGCTGGTAGAAATCAAGGTTTTCCTATTGTCAACACCATTCAGACGAAGTACCTGAGCTCCGTTTGAACTATAGATTGTGATTTCATTAATCAATTCATCGGAAGCCAAGAGATTAACATTGATTTCATTGCTTGCAGGAACCGGGAATAATTCAAAGGTGCTGTTAACCCATGACTGGTAATTGCTTCCACTCGTGATGGAATCACAGGCCAAAGCCTCGATTATTCCATTATTATTGGTCGATATAATTTTCAAATAATCGATATTCGGCAACCCGTCATTGCTTGTGGCTTCAAGCGTAACTTTGATATTTCCTGCCGGAATATTCTTTAATTCAACTAATTCTGTATTCCAAATGGTCCAGTCTCCGGTGCTTGTGAATGAAGCAGAACCGAAATTTTCGCCATTGATCAGGATTTTTCCTGGCCGGTTAGTGGTGCCAGCAAATCGATACACAAGAGTGTAGTTGTTCATCGTTGAATTATTTAAGGCCCAGTTTAATTGCACACCGGCTTTGTTGCTCGAGTTGGCAAAACCGGCACCCGAAAAACCTGCATTGTTGCTATCAACTGTACCTTCATTGTTTGTAAATCCACAAAAACCGGTAAGCGCTTCTTCGATGGTGGTTGATTTACCAATAATAAGTGACGATGTATTGGAGTTGGTCGCATTACCCCGATCGTCGTAAACGATGGCTGAAACTTCGTAGCTGCCCATATCCGGATTGGTTAAGGTTAAACTAAACGGAGCTGTTTTAATGGTTGTGTATTTTTCCCCATTGATGAAAACTACAACACTATCTACTTGACCATCTGTATCAAATGCCTCTGTTGTAATATCCAGGTTATTACCATATTCGATAAATGATTTGTTAGCAGGAGTCAATAATTTTATGTGTGGATATCCTTTATCGACCGAAAAGCTTTTTGAGGGAGAAGTAATGATTTCCCCCGATTTGCTGGTTGATTGAGCCTTTATGGTATATGTGCCTGTTGTAAGTCCCTTAATTGCAATGTTGTATGGATGGGAAATCAAAGTATCTACCGGCAGATCGTTAAGGTACAAAACAATTTCATTCGTATCAGGAATGCCGGTAGCATGAAGGATGACATTCAAATCATGGCCCAATGGCAACTCAGATCCATTTTGTGGATTAAGAATCGAAATTCTTGGATTGTCTTCAGGATTTATGATTTCGATGTTTTGAGCAGGTGGGGCTGCCATGTTATGACCAATGAAAAAACTTGGGTGAGGCGGTTGGTTATAGGCTACGTTTTGCCAGGTAAGTGCTAAACGGTATTGATGGTCGTGCAATAAGGTGTAGATACCGTATTGTGTTGGCGAAGTTGTTGTGTATAAGCGCAATGATTTATTGTCGCTGGTGCGCCAGATAACCTCCTCGCGCCAGTCTCCCAAAAGATCGCCACTTAATGCAGGATTGGATTTCGTACTATTGTTCGATGAACAGCCTGATGCGCTTAACAAGTTTCCGGAACCCCACTTTGAAATGGTTGTTCCATCGAGCATTTCTCTAAGCAAATCGCCATCCCACCATATCGCAAAATTTACGGGTGGTTTACTTGTGCTGATCGAACTTCCATCGGCGCTGGAATATACATTCACATCGCCCGAAGACCAAAACTCATTTCCCGGATGTTCGGCTGAAATATCGGCAATCATTGCCCTTCCGATATCTCCACTTCCATCTTTTCTAATCAAAATCTCACCTGTTGCAGCATCCCTGATGTAAACTTTGGGATTGGTTACCCCATCGTGTGTTTTTCCGGCTGTTTCGCTTGGCATATAAAACTCCAAACCAGGACGACCTGGAATATGGTCACTTAAATGTGCTGCATCGCCATGGTTAAATTTAGTATTGTAGAGTGGCTTTCCATCATCATCGAAAGCCATAGCGCCATACATAATCTCATCTTTTCCATCAAAATCAACGTCTCCTACTGAAATGCAATGAGCTCCCTGATTTTCATATTGTTTTAAATTTGCTTGATCTTCCTCGGTGTCAAATTTCCATCTCATTACAAGTTCCCCATCTTTAAAATCCCAGGCAGTCAATGTGGTTCTGTCGTAATATCCCCGGCACATCACCAGCGAAGGGGTTGAGCCGAAATAAGCAACCGTTGCTAAAAACCGGTCAACCCTATTGCCTTTGGTATCGCCCCATGTGCTTAAGGGAAAAGGTTTGTCCCTGGCAGGAATGTAATTAACGGTTGATAGTTCTCTTCCCGTTAATCCATCAAAAACAGTTAAATACTCGGGACCAGCAAGAATATAACCATCGGTGTTCCTGTAATCTTTTGAATCGTCGTCGTTGGCAGCCGGTCCCAGGTTCAGGTACGATCCGGTTCCATCTTTGGTGCCTGGAGCTGTTTTACAAGCCACTTCTGCAATACCATCCGAATTTAAGTCGTACACCATAAATTGAGTGTAATGAGCGCCACCACGGATGTTGACTCCTAAGTTGATTTTCCAGAGCAAAGTTCCGTCGAATTTGTACGCATGAAGAAAAACCGGATCAGTAGTTCCATTATTGGCATTATCTTGAGTTCGGCCTTCCATTTTGAGTACGATCTCGAATTCACCATCGCCGTCCAGATCGGCGACACTGGCATCGTTAGGACTATAACCTGAAGGTGTTTGCAAGGGAATTGTCAGGTAGTTTTGTTTCCATACCGTTGTGGGAGTCGAAATGTCAAGAACCTCGTTATCGCGCAGGGTGGTGACATAATAAACATCTGAAGAAGTACCTGTACTGTCGCTGTAATTTGATAATCCAACAACTGGGGTTTCTGTTAACAGTGAACCGTTCCGGAAAATGTTGTATTGTATGTTCCCGGTGTCGGTGGCAAAAATGCGCCAACTTAAAAATACATGATCCTTCATATCAACAGCAACCAGCCCTCTCGACAAGTATTCCATCTTGAATTGCGAAAAGGAATCAATGCTAAGTAGGATCATTACCAACATAGTACATTTTTTCATAAAAGAACCAAATGACAATTTTTTTCCATTCAGTTTAAAAAAGTCTCTAATTTTTTTGTAATTTTTTTTATTCATAATTTCAATTTAAAAAATGATTACTCTTTATCTTTTTTATACAGTCTGATCAACTTATTGGCGGCATCTTTTCCCGACAGGTAAACAATTTCAGTCGATTGTGTGACCACACTTAAGGTTGTGGCGAGAAGAGAGAGAGAAAAATAATTTATAACATTCATTGTAAAAGTATACAGACAGTTAAGTTAACATTTAAAATCAGCACGAATTAAGCCTTAGTTTACAAACCATTAGGTGCAGATTGCAATCGAAGATCGACAAAAGACAACTGCAATTCTCGCTGTTTTAATACCCCGGGTTTTGCATGGCCTGTTTTTCATCGGCCGACAAAGCCTGGCCATTTGCATTGTGTATTTGGTCAAGAAATGGTTGAGGTATCGGTCGAACATAGTGTTTCTCCTGAATATTAGGTGCCGCTCCAGAGTTGAATGCTTTGGCACGTGCAAGCAGTGTTTTCGTGCGGGCAAGGTCCATCCAGCGGTGGAATTCACCCGCCAGTTCACGGCTGCGTTCATTTAACAGGAAGCACATCATGCGATCGTAATCCGACGTATAGCCTAACTTGGCAATAATGGCTTCATCGACTGCCGGAAGATTCGAAACAGTATAATCGGTAAGTTTCGACTCGTTGGTGGTTTCAGGAATGTTGAGCGATTCATAATATGAATTTCTATCACAGAACGAATTCACCTGTACTCCATCAGGATAAGTGGCCTGTCCTGCCGAATTGGTCAGATATGCAGCACCCCCGTCGGTGTACGATGCACGGTCTTCGCCAGCTTTGAACTGAGCCCTTGATCTTACAATGTTGATCACCTCGATGGCTTCAGTGAATTTGTTCTGACGGATCAACGCTTCAGCTTTAATCAGATAAGTTTCTGACAAGCGGGCAAGAATCCCATCGCGGTTACCTCTCGCAAGGTTGTGATTGACACGCGAGCCATCGAGCCATTTGTTGAGCGACGGATAGCGATTATACATACGGTCCGTCACCCATACATTTTCTGTTCCATCAGAAAAATAGCGCACATAAGTATGTGGCGTTGGCTTACCTGTAACCGGGTTGTTGAAATAAACGCCGGTATGGTTGGACATGCGGGCTGCATTTTTGTCGAAACGCTTATCTCCCTTCTTATTGATTACGTAAACAATTCCAAGGTCACCCCGGGTATAAGTAAAATCGCTACCACTGATTGCATCTTTTCCGCTCAGGTTTGTGGCCGTAGCAATATTGTTGAGGTTTTGCTTGGTACGGAACGATTTCCAGAAACGCGAGTCGTTTTCCATGTCAAACACATCGTAAATGTAATCGGTAGGCCTTATGCGCTGGTAATCACGTCCGCCGGCTATGTCGCGGGTAAACCCGGTAAGGTTGAAATATTGTGAAAGGAAATAGAGATGCATCTGGTTCCCTTCGTAAGCGTTGTTGTCTTTTGTAAACTGAGCGGCAAATATGATTTCCGACAATTTTTCGTTGGCACCATCGGCACCAGTATATGCGAATACATCGCGAAAATCGGGAGCAAGTGTGTGTTTTGCAATCACTTCGTCGGTCAGGCTGATGATCCTGCTCAAATCATTGCTTTTGTGGGGTTCGTTCCAATCGTTGTTGATCTCAGAAACCCGGTAAAGAAGGGCCATTGCCAGAAAGTGGGCTGCAACGTTTTTGTACAAACGGCCTTCTTCATGCTCGTTTTCAGGTAAGCCTTCGTAGGCAAGAGTGAAATCATCAAGCACTTGACGAAAGCAATCTTCTTTTGATGCACGGACAAAATATTGCTCCGGGTTTTCGGAAGAGGAGAGTTTCAATACAACCCCACCATATTGCTGTATCAATGTAAAATAACAAAACGCCCGTGCAAAGGCCGCCTCAGCTTTATATTGTTTGTTTAATTCCTGATTTGTAACGATTTGATCGGCGTTCGTCAAAACAATATTGGCAAGATTGATGATTTTGTACCTGTAATCCCAAAGCATGTCATTGGGTGATCTTACCCCAGAGAGAACCATTTGTTGATGTAAAGCAGGCAAGTAATTATTCCAGGGATCACTGCCGAATTGGCCGTCAGCAAACTCGTCGGTTCCATAAGTGCTTGTTATATAGCCATATTCAAACGAAAATTGGTGACAATAAGAACCATACAAGGCTGTAATTGCATCTTTTAACCCCTCTTGGGATTTTAAGTAATTATAGTCTCGTTGGGTTTTATTTTCTTCCTTTAAAAAATCATTGGAGCAAGAAGTTGTCAAAATCGCAACTATGGTTACTGCCATTATGATATTGGATCTAATTATGTAATTCATCGTCCATGATTTTTAAGTATTCATTTGTTGTTATAATTTGATCGTCCAACAACGGGAGTTTCCGTAAACTGTTTGACAAAAAGTAGTGGATTCGAATTATTTAAATTACCTAAATAAGGCAATCAGAAAATAATTCTAATGCCCAATTACCTGATTGGTATCCAAAAGAAAAATGCTCGATATGGTTTGGATCTGGTCATGAAAATCGTATTTCCAAACCACTTTTTTATCCCGGGTAATTTCAACCACATGGGCCGATTCTCCCAAATGGTTGTGCCCGAGCCAATTTGTCAATACAGTATTGCCATTAGCCAATCGTTGAAAACCTGCAACAAATTTGAGACTGATCCCGGGCAACTCCTCTTTGCCAACTTGCCACACAATTTCTTTTTGTCTGTTCAATTCAATCATTCCAGGATCTCCATTGTGATCGGTACAAGCAACTAATGTGTTCCCATCGGGAAGGCGGGCCACAGAGTGTGGTCCGCCTTTCACCTGAGCTTCCCAGACGATCTCCCCTTTATCGTCGTATTCCGAAACCTTATCCTGACGGTAATGAGCAACCAAATAATTTCCATTCTCAAGTTTACGGGCATTCCGCATAAAGCCGCTTGATACTTCTTTCTCGTTTTTAAGCAATTGAACGGTTTTTACAATTTCACCTTCCAGATTTATTTCTAATAGCCGTCCTCCGGTGCATTCGCCAACCAATGTGTTGCCATCCGACAAACGCTGGCATGCATAAATATCTGAATTTGAAGTGTACTCCCAAATAATTTGCTTATCTCGGTTCACTTCCTTTACTCCATTGCCATCGTTGAACAACAGGTTGCCATTATCCAATACCCAAATGTCGTTGCAATGCTTTGCCGGATATTCCCAGACAACCTGATTGTTTTCGTCGACTATGAATACTCTCCCTTGAGAATAATCGGTGCAGGCAAAGTTGTGCGAAACCTTCTGTCCATATGCCAGTCCAACAATAAATAAAAGGTAGATAATGATACTAATCTTCATTTGTGTCGATTAAAGCATGTTCGAATCAGAAAATTCAGCATAGGATTACTTGATGTCTCCGAAAAACACTTTCTTTTCGGTGATATGTTTTTCGTTCAACGGGATAATCGTCGTGGATGGCCCCAGGTACGTATCACCTGTCCATTCGCGCAGGGCCCATACTATTTTTTTGTCGGGACTTACTTCGATGGCCTGAATGGGTTGATTGTGAGGATCAACTTTTCCGGTGCCTTCCCACTCGTTGAACCAGGTGTTGATAATGGTATTGCCGTTGGCCCTGCGTACAGCCACTTGTGGGTTTCGCATGATGTATCCGTTGGCCTCGGCTATTGAAATTGGAAATTCCCAAACTTTTTCCAATTTTCGGTTCAGCTCAGTTACGCCTGTTTTGGAAGTGATCAGCAAATTGCCATTAGGTAATTCTTCGCACGACCAGATACCTGGAACATCCATGATCATCAGTTGTTTCCCGTTCGAATCGTACTCGCCAAGTTTACCCATGTCGAGGTGGGCCACCAAGATGGTGCCACTTTGCGTGAGGCGGGCATGCCTGAAGTGTCCATGAATTTTTTGAGGATTTCCCACCGGGATATTCAATTCTTTAACGATTCTATTCGTCATTTTATTCATGACAAACAGCTTTGCCGGATTGCTGTTTTGCAGAAACAATACATGGTCTTTGCCGATTGGCTGACCTGTATGGATTTCTGTACCTTCCGGGGCATCGTGGTTCCAAACAATTTTTCCATCGGCGCTTATTTCGGTAATGCCAAATTGATGGCCAAAAAGGATGTTCCCGTTCGAGAGCAGAACGACATCGCTAATTTCCCCTTTCGGAACATTGTGGGTATACGACCAGGCGATTTTCCCCTTTTTTACCTTATACATGTTTTGTATTTTAGCTTCACCCGCATAAAAAAAGTCGAAATACGACAAGCCATTTCCGGGGATGATTTTGGGCGATAAGCGCAAACCGTCGAAAGCATATAAATCGTTGTGTTCCATGCAAGCAGCACCAAGAATGAATGAACTGACACCGGCAAAGGTGTTTACCTCTTTGGGCTGACTCACATAAACCGCATAGCTTTCTTTTATGCCAATGCTGCTGCAATCAACAATGTCAATCTGCTTGTTGCTGTTTGTTTTTGCTTTGGAAGTTAGGCCATTATAGGCTTTGTTTACAGCGGGCCCGAATTCTTCGCGGGAAATGTATCCTTTTTCTATCGCAGTTTTCAAAAGATAAAGGAACATACCGGTTCCTGATGTTTCGTTCCAGTTCCCGGCCTCGCCGGGTTTGTCGACTACCTGGCTCCACATGCCGGTTTCTTTGTCCTGGCAGTTTTTAAGGCCCGTACACAATTTCTGAAGATGGGCCATTAGAAATTTATAATCGGGATGGTCCTTGGGAAGATAATCGAACACATCGGCAATCAATACCGCATACCAGCCCAAGCCTTCGCTCCAAACTTCGGGAGAAAGCCCGGTTTCTTTATCGGCCCATTTTGCTTTTTTTGAGGCATCGTAGCCATGCACTAACAAACCGTTTGTTTTCATGCAGTTTACAATCCCCAGTTTCATCTGGTTGGTCACTTCGTCGAAATCGGCAATATCATTACTGATTACCTTTGCATAACGAGCCATGAATAATTGCCCCATAAAAATCCCGTCGACCCACATTTGGTTTGTAAGCCTTGTTGAATGCCAAAATCCTCCGTCGGGATTTCGGGGATAATCTTTAAAACCATTGTAAACTGTGGTGGCAGCCTTTTTGTACTTTTCCAAACGAGTTTGTTCGTACATAAACAAGATGGCATAGCCAGAAAAAAAATGATCAAGGGCATCGGGCTTGAAATCAGGTACATTGCCATTATCATCGACCTGTTGATCAACATATCTTGTTAGGTACTGAAGATACCTTACATCGCCGGTAGCTTTCCAAAGCTTTTCCATGGTGAACATCATATAACCCGCCTGCCAATCGAAATGGTTTTGATTGGTAAACCAATGGATGCTGTCGGGATCGGGATACTTTTCGATAAAACTATTGGCAGTGCGAACCGACCAGCTTATTCCTTGGTGCTGAGCAATCAATGATTTCAACTGAAAGGAACAAGTAAAGAATACTAAAAAAATCAAAACAATTTTTTGCTGTTTCATATCGAGTGTGATTTGTTATTATATAATAATGTTAAATTGAAAACCAGTAATTGAATTTTACAAGAAAAACGTTCTCTGCCATTGTGTCGAACATCTGATTAAAGCCATCGTTGAGACTGGTGCTGTAAGCATCTTGAATTGAACGGCCATGGGTCCATACGAAAAACAATACCGATCCGGGTTTGTACTCCCACCGGGCCACAAAGTTCGACTGTAGCTGGGTGTAGGTAAAATCCCGATTGTTGAAGGTTAAGTCGTAACCCTGCAAATCGTTGGTTTTTATGCTGTATTCTTGTTTTTGTTCATTCAGCATTGTTTCTTCATCCGAAAAAGTGTAATACAATTCGCTAAAATTGCTGGCCGATTCATCGCTTATTCTTTTATAATCGGTATGCTTTCCGACCGAGATGTAAGGATTGGCATATAACTGCAAGGTAAGGTCGGGTGTAATTGTATAATCAAGCCTGAAGATCGTACTCAAGGTCCTTCTTTTCAAGGTTGCGAGCAGATATATCGAATTGTTATGCCGCAGGTATTTGCCAATGTAGTGCAGGTTTTCCTTTTGATTTGCGTACCGGGCACTGGTCGAGAAATTCAAGGCTTGTGTAACTTTATAAT
>CAZSIK010000042.1:13416-21486 GCA_964606515.1 uncultured Prolixibacteraceae bacterium | reverse complement strand
GTCCCACGAGGCTGATTATCGAGTTATTTTTCCGCTTCCACAAGTTGTTAATGGCGTGTTTTATAAGTAGGTTGTTCATAGTTGGTGTTTTAAATTTTATTCATATCTCAAGCTTTCCACAGGGTTTTTCCTTGCTGCTTTCCAATTGTCTGAACCATGATTCATCTGTTTTTTGTGATGGACTTTGATTATTTCTATTCTTAAAATCATGGCAATCATTTAATCAGTTTAATCATAGTTCAAACATTTTTTATTCATGCCTTAATGCCTCTACCGGGTTCTTGGTTGCGGCTTTATACGATTGGGTGATAACCGAAAGAATTGAAATAATAAAGGCAATCAATCCGGTAACCAGGAATATCCAC
Source organism: uncultured Prolixibacteraceae bacterium (assembly GCA_964606515.1). Classification (GTDB taxonomy): domain Bacteria; phylum Bacteroidota; class Bacteroidia; order Bacteroidales; family Prolixibacteraceae; genus CAZSIK01. The sequence continues at coordinate 21,121 of CAZSIK010000042.1, read as the reverse complement.
CAACTGATGGATGTTTGATAGGCAAATCCTTGCAGCCACTTTTGAATTACAAACCATGCCAGTGGACAAGCCAACAAGAATGCCGCTATCTCGAACCGGGTGAAGTAGGAAAAGACCATCAACATGATGTCCAGCACTGTGGCGCCGTTCACTTTACGCACACCAATCTCTTTGGTGCGTTGCTGGGCAAAAAAACTGATCAAGCCGAACAGGCCCAACGAAGCCACGATAATAGCAAAAATGGTAAAAGCAGTGAGTATCTTGCTTAAGCGCATTTCGTCGTTGTACTGTTTGTTGAAATATTCGTTGCTGAAGAAATAGTCCATGGGATCGTTCGGATAATGTTTCTCCCAAATCGGTTGAAGCTGGGACAAAACCTTGTGGGGATCTCCGTTGACCTTGAAAGAATAATAACCAAATTCACCGGGATGTGAATGAAGGAAAAGAATGGGTTCCGATGGCTTTTTCAGTCCTTCGTGGTGGAAATCGTTCACAACCCCTTTTATGGTATATGTACGGCCACCCAAACGAAGCTGCTGGTTCACGGCATCGCTGGGAGTGCTGAATTCAAGCAAGTTGGCAGCGGACTCGCTGATGATCACGTTTGTTGAGTCCAAACGAAAAGGCTGCTCGAAATTTCGGCCCGCAAGCAATTTCAAGTCATAGGTTTCGATGTACCCATCGTCGATCTGGCCAACGGGCACTTCGCGTTTGAGAACACTGCTTTGGTCAGGGCGCGCAAGGTTGTTGTTCCTACGGCGAACGGGTTGGCCAGGCACATTCATGCTGGCAGTTCCATTTTCAATCCCGGCCAATTGTACCGCTTCGTTGCGGAACATTATAAAATGCTCTCGGCGAAGCGGGTCGCTGTGGGTCGAAGCGGCTCCGTTGATCACCAAAACCTGTTCGAGGTTGACCCCCAGTTCGGCATGTTGCATAAATTTGATCTGTTTGCTTACCATCAATGAGCATATCACCAAAAAAATCGACATGAAAAATTGCAAGCCAACAAGCCATTGCGAACCGCTGTTTTTCGTGATTTTTCGTTGCTCGGCAAGTGCGGGGTTCACCTTTAGCATTGGAACGGAACTGATAAATGCGGTGACAAACACCCCTGCAAGAACCAGTAAACCGAAAAGCAAACCAATTGCCCTGTTGTTGATTTCGCCGCCCTTGATGTCGACCCCGATCAACTGACTAAACAATTGGCGGGTAACAAAAAAGAGGATAACAGCAAGCACGATCGCCGCCAAGTTGATCAAAACACTTTCGGTAAGTGCCAATTGGATCAAGTTTCCTTTTCCGGCACCCAATTTCCGGAAAGTGGCAAACACGTTCAACCGTTTGCGCGACAATGCGGTAGACAGGTTCACGTAGTTCATCCAAACCACGATCAGTATAAGTGCAGCGATCAGAATCAGAGCATCAATAGTTTTTTCGCGGGTGCTTACCCCCAGCTCGCCATCGCGCTGTGTACTAAAATGTAATTTTGAAAGGGGCTGTAATGTGAATGTCCCTTTGCGATTCTGTTGAGATAAATGGGTAAGATATTTAATAGCTATCGTTTCCAACGACTTTTCTACTTGTTTTGGGTTTGCCCCTTCTCTCAATTTTACGTAGGTCCACCACGATGATCCCCTGAAGTTGGTATAATCGTTCACATAGCCCATCATCACCCAGGTGCGGATGGGCATAAAATAATCGAAATGAATGTGTGAGTTGGAAGGCAGATCTTTAAAAATGCCTGTAACCTCGTGACGCATCCCTTCATTAACAAAAAAAACTTTTCCGATGGGATCTTCGTCCCCAAAAATTTCGTGTGCCTTCGATTCTGAAACAATACAGGTATAGGCTTCATTTAAAGTGGCTTTCCCCCTGATCATTTCCAGGCCGAAAATCTCGGCAAAATCACCTTCTACCCAAAGGTCGGGCTGTTCGCTGTAATAGCGATCTTCGTAACGCACCAGTACATTCTCGATATATCCGATTCCACACTGTTTTATTTCAGGCACTTCGTCCTGCAATACCCGGAACAGCCCACGGGGGGTTTTGGTCGAATGTAGCACCCGTTCGCCATTTTGGGTAATATCGAAATTCACCCTGAAAATTCGATCGTGTGATGGGAAAAAGGTGTCGTACCCTTTTTCGTACCCAATGTAAAGCACAATGTGCAGGAAAAAGAGCAAGCCCACCGCTAAACCAAACACGTTAAGTAAGGAGTGGAACCTGTTTTTTTTCAGGTGGTTGAAGGTTGAACGGATGTTGATCAGGTTCATGACATTTTCGGTTTTAATCTAATTGATGAATCTTTAAGAATCTGTTTGTATATTTGCAAAAAAGCGGCAATGGAAGCAACAATTCGCATTAAACCACAAGAACTTACTTTGGAATTGATTGAAAAAGTAAGAAGTCTTTTTAAAAACGAAGAGGCTTTGGAAATTACAATTGCACCGGTTCGACGGTTTGAAATGATTGCCAACGAACCCAAAGAAGAATATATGGCACGTGTAAATAAAGCCATTGAGAATCTTGAGTCGGGCAAAGAATCGATAATTTTCTCAGAAAATGAATTTGATGCTTTGGCAAACGATTTACTCAAATCGAAATGAAACGCTTGATTTTTGATCACTTGGCCTTTGAAGATTTCTGTAATTGGGCCATTTACGATAAAAAAATCTTTAAGCGCATTCTTGAACTTATAAAAAGTATACAGCGCACGCCATATAACGGAATTGGCAAACCTGAAATATTGAAATTCAACAAATCGGGCTTTTGGTCCCGCCGTATCGATCAGGAACATCGGCTTGTTTACAAGGTCGATGAACATGGAAATATTTTGATAGCTAGCTGTAAAGGTCATTATTCAGATTGATTTCTACATCAACACATCGCCCATTTCCTTTTTCTGCTCTTCGGTAATAATTTGCCCGTCAAACAGGTTAACGATTTTATGGGCAAAACCGGCATCGTGCATCGAGTGGGTCACCATAACAATGGTGGTTCCCTCGCGGTTGAGCTCGGTGAGCAGGTTCATCACTTCGAGCCCGTTTTTCGAGTCGAGGTTACCGGTGGGTTCATCGGCCAGGATCAGCTTTGGATTGGCAACTACGGCCCGGGCAATGGCCACGCGTTGTTGCTGTCCCCCCGAAAGCTGCTGTGGAAAGTGTTTGGCGCGGTGGGCAATGTTCATGCGTTCCAGTACTTTGGTTACCATTTCTTTGCGTTCGCGCGAGCCTATTTTCAGATAGAGCAAGGGCAATTCCACGTTCTCGAAGACGTTCAGCTCGTCGATGAGGTTAAAACTCTGGAATACAAACCCAATGTTCCCTTTCCGCAAATTGGTACGCTGGCTTTCGCGAAATTTGGCCACGTCGGTACCGTCGAAAAAGTAACTGCCCTCGGTGGGGTTGTCCAACAGCCCAATAATATTGAGCAGGGTCGATTTGCCACAGCCCGATGGGCCCATGATGGCAGTGAACTCGCCTTTCTTTACTTCGAAATCCACTTCGTTCAGCGCCAAAGTCTCTATGTCTTCGGTGCGAAATACTTTTGAAAGTTTTTTTGTTTTTATCATGCTATAAATGTTGGAGACTGGAAATCGGAGACTGGAGACTGGAGACCGGAGACCGGTAATTGAATACGAAATCCAATCATTGATTATTTCAAAATTTTTCTTTTCTTATTTCTATTAATTTGAAAAGCATTGCCGATAGCTTTCTTGATAATTCTAATAAATTATTTGCTTGATTTTCATCTATGTATTTTAATTGAATAGAAAGATATAGTTGGGTTCTTACCTCAGAAACGGAACCTTTTGCAATAAAAAGAAATTGTACAAATTCTTTGTTGGTTTGCCTGTCAAATCCTTCGGCGATGTTTGACGGAACAGAAACTGCGGCTCGTTGAATCTGGTCTTTAAATCCGAAATCCCGGCAATTGCAGAAAGCTTTATATACTTCTGATACAAGAAACATCGACTCTTTCCAAACAACTAAGTCCTCAAATTTCGTAATTTTATTATCCATCTTATAAAAATTTATTCCCGTATTAGAAACTTCTTATTGCTATTACCAGTCTCCCTTCTCCGGTTTCCGGTTTCCGGTCTCCCTTCTCCGGTTTCCGGTCTCCCTTCTCCGGTTTCCGGTTTCCGGTCTCCCTTCTCCGGTCTCCCCTATCTCAATTCAATCCTATCGTTAGTGCCAAATATCTCATAGCTGCTGGTGATCACCCTCTCACCGGCATTAAGACCTTCGAGCACTTCATAATAAAGCGGGTTCTGGCGTCCAATACGGATGTTTCGTTTGGTAGCCGATTTGCCGCTTTCGTCGAGTACAAAAACCCACTGGCCGCCTGTACTTTGGAAGAATCCGCCACGGGGCAGCAAAATTGCATCGACCGGTTGCCCCAGCTCCAGACGGATGTGGTAAGTTTGCCCGGTACGCAAGTTGTTGGGAATTTCGTTGCTAAAATTCAGGTCAACCTGGAAACGGCCGTCACGAACCTCGGGATATACCTTTTTTACCTTAATGTCGAACTGACGGTCTTGTCGTTCAAATGTGGCTTCGAGATTGCTCCGTACCCGGTCGATATAATGTTCGTCGACCTGGGCTACCACTTTAAACCGGTCGAGGATATGCAACTGTCCGATCCGTTGTCCCCGGTTGATCGACTGCCCGATTTCGATGTCGAGAGAACCCAATTGGCCGTCAGCCGGGGCTTTTACATTCAAATTTTCAAGTCGTTGCCTGACCATCTGAAGGTTTTGCTGCATGTTTTTCAAGCTGCTGTTCATTTGAACCTTTTGGTTTTCCCTGAATATCGAATCCTGAACCATGCGCTCATATCTCAATTCACGGTCACGAAGTGCAAGTTCGTAATTGTCTTTCGAAATCAAAAAAGCTTCTTTCGAAACAAATCCTTTATCGTACAATTCCTTGTTTTGCTCGGAATTACGCTTTAATCTGATGAGCTCATAATCGATATTAAGCAACTGTTGTTTGTTGCTGATTTTTTGTTGCTCCATGTTGATCAGGGTGTTGCGCAATTCGTTCGATTGATAGGCGAGCTGAGATTCCGTGTTCAGGATTTGAAGGTTCAGGTCGTTGTTAACCATCCTGAGGATTACCTCTCCCTTTTTTACCATTTCCCCTTCGTCAATTACTTTTTCAGTTACTTTGCCCCCTTCTTCCACATCAAGATAGATGGTGGTAATAGGGGCAACCGTACCGATTATCGAGATATAATCTTTAAAGCTACCCGATTCAACAGCGGAAATCGTTAGTTTTTCCTTGTCGGTACGGTAGGTCGATGTATTTGAACTCTTAATTATCAGGTAAGAAAGAATAAGTACAGCTATGAAAATCAAGAAATACAGAACATGTTTCAATCTGATTCCTTTTTTCTTTTCTATTTTTCGATCCATTCCCATGGCAAACGGTGTGAGTTATTATTTACAATTTACAATTTATTATTTGGTAGGATAGCCCTTTGTAGAGTTGAAGGGTTTGTTCCTGAACAATCCAACTGTATTTGGCAAGGAGCAAATTGGTTTTGGCCTGGCTAAGTTGATTCTGTGCACTCATAAAATCGGTTGTTTGAATTAAACCCAGGTGAAACTTATCGCGATATGACTCGAACGATTTTTCAGTGAATACAAGATGCGATTGGGTATATTGGTATTCAATACGTAACGACTCAAGTCGGAGCATTGCTTCTTCAATTTCGCGGCGGATCAGTTTCTTTTGGTTTTCGAGCGTGAACAATGCGTTTTCAAGATCGATACGGCTTCGTTTTACATTTAGGTAGCGCGATCGGGCATTAAAAATCGGTATCGAAAGGGATAAACCAACCGAGGGGTTCAGGTAATTTTCGAATTGCGCTCCAATCGGGGTTTGCTGGCCATTTGCAAGGGTATCGGTCGAAAAGAACGACGAACTGTATCCTCCACTTAAGGATAACGACGGGGCCAAGTTGCCTTTTGCGATGGATAACAGTTTCCGGAAATAGCCCAATTGAAATTCTTTTTCCCTTATCGACGGATAATTTTGGCAGGCAAACTGATAGATAACCTCTAAAGTTAGTTGACTTTCAACAGGAAAAGTGACCCCCATCTTGCCGGGGGCCACTTCGAAGTTTGTGTTTTCAGGCAATTCCAACAAGTGAATCAGTTTCATTTTCACCAGTTTAAACTCACTTTCGGTTCGGCTTAGTACAAGTTGATTTTCTGATACAGCCGATTCGATTTCATATAAGGCTACACGTTCGAGCAAACCGGCTTCAATATGTGCTGAAATCCTGTCTTTTTCCAATAAGGTGATCTTCAATTGTTCGCCAATCACTATTAGTAACTCTTTCTGAAACAATAACTGTACGAACAATTGACTAATGGCAATAATTAACTGGTTTACTGTTTGTTTTGATGATTCTTTAACAGCCAGCTCGTTGAACCGGTTGGCTGCAATAGCGTTAATGTTGGTGAACCCCGCAAAAAGTTGGATCGAAGTACTGATTCCATAGCTGGTATTGTATGAAGGACCCGAAGAAATTTCATTGTTTTGGTTGGTCGATCTGCGGAAGTCAAAACTGGAGTTGCCCCAACCATTTATCGAAGGTAGGAGGTTCAGTTGGCTTTGCTGCCGGTTGTATGTGGCTTTTTCATTGAGGTTCTGTTGAATTTTAAGGTTAAGGTTATGCTGAATGCCGTGGTCAATGCACTGTTCGAGTGTCCAAATGTCTTGAGCATGGCCAACATTCAATAATAAGAAGATGGCGAATATGAAAAAAGCGATTTGTTTCATCCTAAGTCTAAATTTACTTTTCTCAAAGCCAAGCCTGTGCCAAAACAGTAACCAAATGAAAATGAGATGGATATAATAATAATTTAATCTTGAGTGTAAAATAATTAGACAAGTGATGTAAAATTCTTTTACAAAGCTTTACTTTTCGGAAAATTGCATGTGATTGTCGATCAGTGAATCATGATTGAAGGTCCGATAATTGTATTATTTTCTTACTGAAAATGTATTTTGGTGATAAAATGAAAAAAGCAAATATCCTTATTGTCGATGATAGCAAAAGCATCCTTAGTGCTATGAACCTTTTGCTCAAAGGACGGTGCGGAAAAGTAAAGACGTTAACTTCACCTAATTTGCTGCTTTCTGAAATGCAAAGCGAGAATTATGATGTGATGTTGCTGGACATGAATTTTTCAGCGGGCATCAACACCGGGAATGAAGGGATATATTGGCTTCAACGGGTTTTGGAACTCGACCCGGGCATCAGTGTGGTAATGATCACGGCTTATGGTGATGTGGAATTGGCTGTAAAAGCAGTACGGATGGGCGCAAGCGACTTTGTTCTTAAACCCTGGGAGAACGAAAAGATGCTTGCCACCATCGAATCGGCATGGCGGCTAAACCAGTCGAGGCGTGAAGTGAAAAAATTAAAGTTGAAGGAAAAGGAGTTGATTGCTGAAATAAACAAAACCGGGCATAGCATGATCGGCTCTTCAGTAGCTTGGAAACAAGTTATGGATGTGGTTTCAAAAGTGGCAGCAACCCAAGCCAACGTATTGATTACTGGCGAAAACGGAACCGGTAAGGAATTGGTTGCCCGCGAAATTCACCGTCTTTCGGCTCGTTCAGAAAAAGTAATGGTTACTGTTGATATGGGATCGATTACCGAAACCCTTTTTGAGAGTGAACTT
>CAZSIK010000042.1:0-13406 GCA_964606515.1 uncultured Prolixibacteraceae bacterium | reverse complement strand
AGCCGATCGTATTGGGAAAATTGAAGCAGCCAATGAAGGAACCCTTTTTCTCGATGAGCTTGGAAACCTGCCTCTTTCGATGCAATCCAAATTGCTTTCGGTTTTGGAAAACCGGACGGTAACCAGGGTAGGCGACAATGAACCAATTCCGGTAGACATTCGCCTTATTTGTGCAACCAATTGTAACTTGTTGCAGAGGGTAGCCAATGGAAAGTTTAGGGAAGATTTATTGTACAGGATCAATACGATTCATGTTGAACTACCGCCATTGCGAAACCGAAAAAGTGATATTCCCGAGCTGGTTGCTTTCTACCTGAAGAAATATTCGGAAAAATACAATAAATTGGGTTTGAAGATGAGTGAACAAGCATCAAAAAAGCTGATAGAATATTCCTGGCCCGGAAATGTGCGTGAATTGCAGCATGCAATCGAAAAGGCTGTAATTTTAGCCAATGAACTGATATTGAGTCCTGCTGATTTTTTATTTCGTTCACAAGAAGCAACCTTACCTTCAAGTTCGGGTCTCACACTCGAGGAGATGGAAAAAAAACTCATTGCCGATGCCATTTTAAATAATGAAGGTAACCTGACTTCGGTTGCTTTGCAGTTGGGCATTACCCGTCAAACTTTGTATAACAAAATCAAACGCTATGGGCTTTAAGCATTTCAACCGACAGCTGATTTGCAGGCTCATCTTACTGGTTGGTTTGCCATTGCTTATCGGGTACTTAATTTCTGAAGGCAAATCGGTGTTGCTTATTTTATTTTTAATACTTGCAGTAGGTTTCCTTCTTGGTGAATTGGCTCATTTTCTTAATAAGACCAATCGCCAGATCATTTTTTTCATCCAGGCCATCAAAAACGACGATACCACTTTGCGTTTTCCTACACGGACTGGTAATTCAATAATAAACGAACTGCATCAAAGCCTCAACGAATTAAATGTAGTTCTGCAAAAAACCAAGGTGAGCAATATGATTCGTGAACGATATTTCAGCGAAATCCTACATAATATTGGAACCGGGGTGATGGTCATCAACGAAAAAGGATTTGTGATTGATGTGAACCCTGCCACACTTGAAATTTTCAACCTGCAAACCTTGACCCATTTAAAGCAACTCGATAGGATCGATCCTCGGTTCAGAAGCAAACTTGAGGAGTTCTCTCATTCCAATAAGCAAGTAATCAGCTTGAAAAAAGGAAACGATTCAATTCAACTTATCGTTCGTTGTTCGCTTCTTAACTTAAAGGAGGAAGATTTGAAACTGATAACTTTACAAGATATCAGGGGAGAACTGGAAAGAAAAGAGCTTGATTCATGGGTGAAATTAATCAGGGTGCTCAGCCACGAGATCATGAATTCTTTAGCTCCTGTAACCTCTATAGCTCAGTCGCTTAAATCGATATGGAAGGAAAAGATTGACCTTTTTCCTGAATTGTCAAACGACGAAGCAATCGAAAGTACGATCGGTGGATTGGAAGTGATCGGCGAGCGGGGTGAGGGGATCATCCGCTTCGTTCAGTCGTACAGGATGTTGACCAAAGTACCGGTTCCTGTTCTTTCTGATGTCAGTTTACAAGCACTCTTCGAGAGATTGAGCATATTGGTTTCGCCCATGAGGGCAGAGTTTAAGATTGCAATTATATTCCATTCTCCAAAACCAGATTTTATGATCAGGATCGACGAACAAATGATGGTTCAGGTAGTGATCAACCTGGTTAAAAACAGCGCTGAGGCTTTATACGATGCAAATGCCCCGCTAATTGAGATCTCGGCAAAAAAACTTCATGATGGCCATACTGAAATTTTGGTCGCCGATAATGGTGCGGGTATTCCAGAAGAAATTGCCGATGAGATTTTTGTGCCTTTTTTTACTACAAAAAAAACCGGTGCTGGCGTTGGTTTAAGTTATTCGCGTCAAATATTGAGGGCACATGGTGGAACCATCAGTTGTTTCTCGGGAAAAGGAAAAACAGAATTTAAACTTGTTTTCTGAATCATTCACTCTGCAACCGGACTGAGCTTCAGTTTTAACACCATCGGGGTTCTGACACCGGTTAATTCCTGACTGAAATCATAAAATATGTCTGGTACAAAACTTCCCTCACGACTGAAAAGTTGAGTGAATTTCCGTGGAGAAACCAGAAATAATAACTCATTATCGACGGTGAGTGCCTGGGCTTTATCGAAAGCCCCTATGCCTGCAAATTCATTATAGATATAGGATTTTTTGTTCTTTTTGTCATAAATAATGTGAATCATTTCCCGTTGATAGGGTTTGGTGAAATTCAGGAAGAAATATGCAAAATCGTTATTTTCAAGATATTTTTTCACGGTGTAATATCCGTTACTGTTCATGATGGCCATTCCGTCCTGGGCAGGCATCAGGTGAAAACTGGCAGGAAGGGAGTAAGCCCCGAAGTCGAAAATATAGGTTTTCTTAACCTGATTTTCATTGATCATGAAGGTTTCGTTGCCAAACAACTCCCATAGGCAAATTCCTTTGCCCGAATCGTAAAACGAAAAGCCTTCGGTAGGCGTACATTTAGTGATTAAACGCATCTGACGTTCGAAAACTTTACCCGAACCATCCGCTTTTAACAAGCGGAAGGCGGATTCACTGTTGTTCCATCCCAAATAAATCCAATAATTTCCTTTCTGATCACGGATAAAATCAGAAGGGTTGATTTTCATGGCAATACGATCGATGACTTTGCCATCAAATTGATAACGCCGGATTTCTGAATCTTCAAAGTTGTAAATTTCTGCTTGTTTCAAATACGGATTAATCGAATATTTAACCGGGTTAACCAGTAAGGGTTGATTGTCGTTTTTTTGTTTGCTTTGTTCTCCGCCGATGGTGTTTAAAAAATTCCCTTCAGCATCGAATCGATAAATACATTGAAGGTTTTTATGGTCGAGAACATAGTAGTGCCCGTCGGCAACTTTTAACTCCATATCATGAGCAACCAGGGTCGGGCGGTCCACTTTCAACGGAACAAACGAAACCGATTCAATTAAAGAGGTTTCCAAAAAATCATCGCCAGTAGGTTCTCTTAAGTCAATTTTTACCTGCCCAAGGGCCGAAAAAACGGTAAGTGAAAAAAGACAAATGTTTAAATATCTCATTATTCGATTCATGGCAATACAGTTTTCAATTTGAACGTTATGAAATTACTATTTTTTGCAGAATCTGCCAAACAAGGACCTTTATGCTTATTCAACCAAAAATTCCGAAAAACCTTTTGTTTGCCTGGTTTGGTGCATTCCGTTTTCATCATTGTAGATGAAATAGGCTTCAATTCCATTCAAAGAGTTTGCCAAAGTATAAGCTTGGTCCAGACCAAGAACCATGAATGCGGTGGCCCATCCGTCAGCAGTCATGCAATCGTTGGCGATCACAGTAACACTCAATAGGTTGTGCTCAGTTGGGTAGCCAGATGATGGATTGATGGTGTGGGCATATTTTTTCCCATTTTTTTCATAAAAATTTCGGTAATTGCCCGAGGTGGCCACTGATTTTTTGGGTAATTGAATGATTGCCTGTAAGTCGTCGGGAGAAAGTGGTTCATTTTCGTTGGGTTCGTTGATCCCTATTCTCCAAACCTTGCCCTTGTTGTTAACTCCGCTTGTACGCACTTCTCCCCCTATTTCAACCATGAGATTTTTACAACCTCTATTTAACAACCATTCTGCAATAATATCGACGGTGTATCCCTTGGCGATGGCTGAAAAATCGAGCATAACCCGGGGATCGGATTTCACAATTTTATCATTTGAAAGGTGAACCTTATCCAATCCTACGAAGGTTAACAGGCTATCGATCAATTTTTCAGAAATGTTCTCAGCATTTTTAAAACCAAAACCCCACGCATTGACAAGCGGGGCAACAGTAGGATCGAAAGCTCCATCAGAGGACTTCCATATTTCGACTGAACGCTTAAAAACGTTGCTGAATAAAGTATCGGTTTGGTCCGACTCGTTTCGGTTAATTTTTGAAATTACCGATTCTTTGTTGAAAGTGGAAAATGAATGATCGAGTTGTTTCAACTTGTTTTTTATTTCATCATGCAAATCCCTTCCATCAGGCGATTCGTAGGTGATATGATAAATGGTGCCATATACAAAACCCTCGTTAAAAATGTAGTTGGGGGTTTTTATTGTACAGGCTGAAATAAGTAACAAACTCAGGATAAAAAACTTCGATTTCATCTTTATAGAACTTTTAACCTAATGAATCTCTTATGGACTGAGACATCGTTTTTCAAACCAAATTTCTTCCAGATGGAACTCGTCTCAATGACTTAATTGGCATTCATCTGTGTTTGTGTTTTTCTGCGAACATGTTCGTTTCATAGTATTTAAGATAAAAACCGAGTGCAAAGATATATCTTTTTGTATTATGACCTTATAATTTTTACACTGACCGCGATAGCCCCTTTAGTGCCTTTTTCCCTGATGAATTCTACCATATTATTCTCCTTAATTGGTTCAAGAAGGTTTATTGCATGTACAAAAAGGCTTTCCCTGGTTTCCATGTCGCGAATGAAACCATACCCTTTTGAATCGTTGAAGAAGGTGACTACCCCTTTTCTGTAAGGATCGGCCTTTAACGAAGGATCTGTTTTTGGAATCCCGATAACGATATCTTCAGCTTTAATTTCCATTTTTCTATCGGGATCGGGAGGAGTGGAGCTTATCATCCCAAATTCATCGACGTATGCAATCATGTTGTTGAAGTTGGAATTACCTGAATTCTCTTTACGTTCAATCTTCTTTTGTTCTTTTTCTTTTCGTTTTTTTTCTTTTTTTAAACGAATTTCTTTTTTGTTAAATGTTTCTTGCGATCTTCCCATTAATAATTTGTTGATTTATAATTTATCGAATATGAATTAAAAAATTGCAAGAATGGAAGCCTGAATTCCAATTATTGCGCAACTTTTTAATCAGAACAATTACAAAGGTAGTTAATTATTTCATTTATTTCTTCATGGGTAGCGAAAGGGTGGAGCCTTCCTTCTCGTTCATCCAGGTATTTAACAAATCCATGTTGTTTGGTTGCCATGAATGGTCAAAAGTGTACCTTTGGAGCCAAATATGATGGATATGCAAGGTTTTAGAACTTTTTTTTTCTTGGTCTCGGGACTTTTCTTATTCCAGGGGCTTTTCTGTTCGTGTAAGAAAGAAGTAACTTCTGCCGAAGGAGAAAAGTACCTGAGGGCTTTCGACAATACTTGGGTGGTACTCATGAAGCAAGCTTCTGAAAGTGATGCCTATCGTGCATTTCAATCGTTGATTTCCTACCAGGATGCCCCGTTGCCCTTCAGGTTGTATCCTGACTCGGCCCGTAAAAAAAGTTTGTATTATCCATTCGACAGTTTAAAAGGAATCTTTTATGTCGACACCCTTACGAATCAATTTCTGAAAATAAAAGAATCGGATTCAGTAATTGTTGTGTTTCCTGTTAAAATGGGAAGGATCCGAAGCGCCAAATTCATCATTTCTGATTATCGTGAAGAAAAATCGGTTTGGGGGATCCCTATGCCTATGTCGGTGGATATAAAAATGGAAACCGAAAACAAGGTGCTGTTGCGCATCCAAACGTCGGGCAAAATGAATTATCAGGTACCTGTTTTTAGCCGTACCACTTTAAAATTTGATGATTTTGAATGCAGGGTGGAGTTGAAAAATCGCTTGAGTAAAAAGGGCAGTCCCATTCGTTTTTCCATGCTCTTGCTTAAGAAACGGAAAGCCGTCTTTGATGGTACCATTAAGGTTGAGGCATGGATGGATGAGGACAAACAGGTTAGCTTCAGAGAATTTAAGGCTGAATTTGAATCCTATCCTATAAAAGTAGCTATTCGGTCAGATTATACCTCAATCGATCCTTCTACTCAAGATTTCATTGGCGAATTTAACCGGCACACCCAAGCCAAAGTACTTACCTCAAATAACAGGAGCATTGGGAACGTATTATTGAAGGAGCGGGCAGGGTACAACCGATTGAATTTTGCCATTGAGTACCACGATGGCTCGTGGTACTACCTTGAAGAATTTTTATTTATAGCTGAATATCTGCTGAATGTAAAACAGTAAATTAAAACCTTGCCCTTCCGGTAAAATCGGGGGAATTGTTGAAAATAGGATTGGCTATCAGATCGTTGGGATAAACCTGAAATCCTTTGTTTATATCAAGGTCGATTGAAGTTGAATAATAAACCGCCTGCCAAACCAGCAAAGAACAATACCATAAATGGTTATCAGCCCAGTTTCCTTTTGTTGAATCGGATTTTCCAGTTTCGTTTGGGAACGATTTCATGGCGTTCCACGACGATAAATCACCTTTTTGGGCTAGGGCAAACTGTACAATGCTGTCGATTTGTTCTTTTTCGAGGTTTAACCTCAGGCGATATCGCTTGCCGGCAAATTGATTGCCAAAACTGAATGAGCGGTGCTCAAGCATCGGATGGTTGGACACTACTGAGATTTCCCTGATTTGAAACGCCGGGTGGATGTTCAAGGCTACTGACTCGATGATTTTTGCGTGGGACAAAAGGGTGTCCAGATTGTTGTGCCGATACCCTTCCGTAACAATGGCTGCATGCCCGAATGAAATGCCATCGGGAACTGCTGCTGTTCCTGGTAAAAAATTCAAATTGGGCTTCACGAGGATATCACCCCTTTTTAATTCGTTTATGCCTTGAACACATGTAAAGTTTTGTTGATCATCTACTTTGTCTTTACTGGTTTGATCCGTTTGGGGAGAACAGTTTGATAGGAATAGGATTAAACAGCAACTTGCAAAGAATTGTCCTGAATCATGGATGAAATTTTTATAGTTGAAAACCAGTGTCTTACACATTCTGTTGGTAAAATAATTCATTTCCAAAAATAGCATTTATTGTTAATGTTTTAAAAATAGAGTATCTTTGTACTTTAATTATCTTCTTGGAAGATCTCATCTTAAGGAAAAGGGGTTTGTTTAAAAAGTTTTTTGTAGAGGAACTTAAATAATTAAAACTTGTATAATATGAAAAAACTGTTTTACCGGTCATTACTTATCATCGGACTAAGTTTGACAATGATTTCCTGCGATTTGTTGCCATTTAATTTGTCTAAACCCAAACCACTCGATGCTAAAGAAGCAAAAGTGGAATTGCGTTCTGCCAACCAAACCATCTCTGGAAATATGGAGGATATGCTTAAAGCTCCTGGTTTCAGTGAATTAAATTATCTGATGGTGGTTATGAATGGAAACGAAAAGTCATCAATTGTACTTTCTGATTTCTATTCGCAAAACATTACTTATTCCAAAGTACTTAATCTCTTCAGGGGGAAACATGGTTTAAAATCGATGAATTTAAATCAGGAAGAAGGCATGTATGGAATTTTTGAATACGACTTCTCGATGGGCACATTCGATATTGTAGAAGAAAGTTCGAGTGTACTCCAGTTTTCTTATCCTGCCGACGAGGTAGCCATGTCGAATAATAAAAACAATGCAGTCCTTAAGATTTGGGATCTCAAATTCGATGTGATTCAATCGTATACCGAAGAGTATAATTATCAGACTGGCAAATACGAGGAAGTTGAAACTGAAGAAGAAGTTCCTATCAGTGCACAGGCCACCCTTACTGTCGATGGATCGAAGGAAATGTCGGCCGAGTATACAGCAGCCTATTCATCGAATGGGTTGCCCACCAAAATGGAAATGGAGCTTAAATCGGGCGATTACAGTTTTAAAATTAGTTTTTCGGGTAGCTCAACTAAGTACAAGGTCAAAGGTTCACATAAAATGGGCAGTGAATTGCTAATGGGATACGAAGCTGATGTTGAGTATACTAGTGATATGGAAACGGTTAAAACCATCGATGGTTATTATCAGATCACCCCATTGAAATTTGAAGGGAAAATAAATTCAAATGAAATTGAAACATATTTGATTGATTGTGTGGAAAATGAGATAGATCCTGATCTTGATTATTTGAATAGCCAAATTTCAGTTGAAGTAATCCAAACAGAGGAAAATGCCTTAATCGGGCATCTTGAATTCTTTATGTATACTGATGATGAATATGGTTATGAAGAACCTATGCTCGCGATAGTATATGAAGATGGGACTTATGATTGGATGGAAGATGTGATGACTTTTGCAGAAATTTAATCCATTATAAAAAAAAGTAAGAGGCTGTTGATATCGACAGCCTCTTTTTTTTGCAAATAATGGATCAAAATCTATTTTTGTTTATGAAACAAAACATTTTCTTAAATTAGCTTTTTCCAGTATTTGATAGGCGTTGTAATTTTTTGTGGATCATTTTTCTTCTTAAGCTATTCATGCGATCGATAAACAAGACTCCTTGCAAATGATCGTATTCATGTTGGAAAATCCTTGCAGCAATTCCATCAAGTTTTTCTTCAATTAAATCGAAATGCGTGTTGTAGTATCGCACCTCGATTTCAGATGGGCGTTTAACATTCTCGAAAATACAAGGTATGCTGAGGCATCCCTCATCATAGTCTGAAAAGTTTTCACCGTAATGGATAATTTCGGGATTGAAATAGGCTTTTTCAATCTTTGGCATGCTTTCATCTTCAAAAGGAGTTGTGTCGATGATGAACAAATTCTTGAGCAGGTTCACCTGTGGTGCGGCCAATCCAATTCCGTCGGCTTTTTTTAAGGTTTCAAACATGTTATTTACAAGCATTTCGACGGGGTCGCTTGATTGTATGTTACCCGATTTGTTCCGGAGAACTGAAGAACCGTATTTTATAATTGGCAATATCATTGTGCTTTACAAATAATAGTTACGCACATAATAATCGTGCCCATTGTAATGGTTCTTTTTGAGATATCGTTGGTGCAGTAACGAGTCAATTACGTCCATGCCAGCTTTCTCGCTTTCCAATAATTCTTTCAGGGTATCGTCTCGCAACGGATGAACCGATGTGATATTCAAAATATCTTCGAAGGCATTTCCTGTAAAACCCGCGTTGGTTCCTTCAAAACCTGTAAGAGTTTCTGTATTAATATCTTTTAAATTAAATATTTGCCATGCTCGTGCAATATTTTCGGGGCTAATTGCCTTTACTGTTTTTTCAGCTGGCGGACGTGTTGGAATTGATAAATAAGCTGCTTCAACATTCAGTTTTGCGATAAAAGATGCCGTAGCTTCAAGGCTAGATTCATGATCATTAACTCCTTCAATCAACATGGTTTCGGTATGCAAACGTCCTTTGTAATCATTGGAAAATTGCTCTATTCCATGCAATATTTTGTTGAGTTCTATTTTAAAATGAGGCCTATTAATTTCTTGCCAAGCTTTCGTTTCAACTGAATCAACTTTGAGCGAAACCCAATCGGCATGCATTAGGTCGTTCCTTACCTCTTGTTTGCCAATGAGCGAAGCATTTGATATGACGGCCACGGGTATTTGAAAATTATTGCGGAGCAACTGAATTTCAAGCCCAAGGTTGATATCAAGTGTGGGTTCGCCATTGGCAACAAAGGTAAGATAATCGGGTCGGTGCTTCGGGTCGAGCTTTTCGAGATGTTTCCTTATATTCTCGATCAAAACGGCAGGTTCATAAAATTCCTCCCGGCATATCGATCGGTTTCTGGTTTCTCCAATTTGACAATAAATGCAACTGTAGCTACATACTTTGCGCGATACAATGTTATTGACACCCAAGCTGAGCCCGAGCCGACGCGATGGGACTGGACCGAATGCGATCATACTTTTTTTATTGTTTTTCCAAATCGTTTAACCTGCGTTCGATTTCTTGTTGGGCTCTCTTCAACGATTCTGCCTGAGCTTTAAGACTGCTGATTTCATCGTTGTTCGGACCTTGAAATTGTGTTGTATTGGGGGAATTAAAGCCAAAACCGCGCCCCATGCCTCTACTAAATCCACGACCACGACCTTGACTGCGACCACCACCAAATCCACGGCTCTGGCCTCTGTCTCCGCCAAATCCACGAGTTAATCCAGGGCTATCATATCCTGCGCAGTAACCTAAACCTCTACCGGTCATAGGACCTTGTCCCATTGGACCTGTTTTATCACCTTGTGCCATAATTAAAAAAATTGTATTTGTTTTACGAGACAAAGATATGCAATTAAATGAACACATGTTCACAACATTCATTTTTTTTTACATTCCCAAAAGAATTAATAGGGCCCCTACTGAAAATGCTACAATTACATTTATAATTTTCACTTTAACAAAGGCTTTACGGCTTTCGGCCAATAGTGGCAACATTCCATGCCCATCTTGTGAAATTGAACTGGCCAAAAGAATACTAAAGGGTATCAATCCCTGTGAAAAAAGCGTCACAAATACCAAATGAGGACCTGACTCGGGAATAATTCCTACAAGAACGGCAACAATCAGTACTATAAATTGATTGTTTTCAACCAGTCCTGTCATTACATTGTTTGTTTGTACAAAATGCAGAACAACAAAAGCGCCCCACGACCATAGTAAAATTCTAAGCAAGTGTTTTTTAATGACATGATCGTATAGGTGATCTTTCAAAAAATGCTCGGGAACAGTAACTAACACAAAAAGCATGAACAAGCTTCCGGTTAAAAATGTGATTTTTTTCCAGTCCCAAGCCTTCGTGCCAATCACTCCCAAAACCAATAAAACAGTAAATATCACGACTCCTAAAAGCAAAATGAAACGTTCGAATGTAATGTGCCGAATTTGTGGTACAATTCCTTTTTTATCGAAGCATATGCAAAGCTCGTGTTCGTGAATTTTAAAACCATGTTGTGGTTCAATGCTGTTTTTTCGCTGATTGGAAAACAAATAAACCAACCATCCGACAACTACAGCAATAGAAAATAGAATGAGATGTAATACAAGTGCTTTGCCGGGGAATAGCGCGAACATTACAAACGCTTCATCGCCCGAGGTCGCTATCATTACTGTTACCAAGGCTGCCAAGCCAACCATGCGGTGCGTGTAGAGCGACACAATGGTAAAAGCGCCCATGCAACCTGGAGTAATTCCCAGAAAAGCAGCGATTAAGATTTGCATCAACGGCGAATTACGCAATCTATCGGCCCAAACATTTTTGCTTTGAACATTGATATAATCGATTACCACCATCATTAACAGCACAAAAGCAGTAATCATCAACGAATGTTTCAATGTTCCAACAAATACTTCCATAACAACTTTTTTGCAAAAATACGGATTTTTCTTTTTTATGAACAATTGTTCATTTAGATTTGCGTCAAAATTCACACAGATGATACATCATATTGCATTAACGGTAACTGATCCTTCAGAGATAAAAGCATTCTATGAAAATATCCTGATGTTCAACGTACAACATCGGTTTGCTTTGCCTTTTGAATGGTCGAAATTAATTTTCAATATCGAAAATGAGACGGAAGTAGTGGTGATGCGACATCAGGATATGGAGTTCGAGCTTTTTTTGAACCATGAATCTGAGAAGAAAACGTTTGCACATGTATGCCTAACGTATTGGAAATCGGAGCTGATTTATGCCAATGCACAAAAAGCGGGTTACCGTGCTGTAATAAAACCACGGCAAGGGCACGACACGTATTTTGTTTGGGATAGAAGTGGAAATCTTTTCGAAATTAAGGAATTGGAAGATCATGAGGAACCGGTTTAAACAACAGAATTTCAGGAACAACCCCAGAGGCTTTGGACGGCACAATGCTGGTGGACAATGTGTTTGTCCTCGTTGCGGCTATGCTTTGCCCCATGTTCCTGGTTTGCCATGCCGCGGGTTGTTTTGCCCCCATTGTGGAAGTGTGCTGATGAACAGAAATGGTTCAGGGGCTGAGTTTATCGATCCCGATAGACAGGTTTCTAATCGGATGGCAAAATCGGCTAGTCCCATTTTTGAAGAAAAAATTACCCCTCGAAATGACGGAGCCCAAACAACTCACAGCGTACAAAGTCCAAGTGATTTTCCAATTGTTGATCCCGTAAAATGTACGGGTTGTGGAACTTGTGTCGATGTGTGCCGTCGTGGTGCCATCTCGCTGATTGATGCAATTGCTGTGATCGATCCTGCTTTGTGCATCAATTGCCGTTTGTGCCTGCGGAAATGTCCAAGTGGTGCACTATCGTAAAACGTGTTGAGGTTTCATTTTTGTAAAAGAAATTCAAGATGAAGAATAAAGCAAAAATCAACCTCGTTATCGATGCTATACTGATGGTATTGCTCATGGCCATGGCTGGCTTTGGATTGCTGATCAAGTATGTGCTGGTTCCAGGATTCAAACGAAACCCGAAATATGGTAATGATGTAGAACTTTACTTTCTAGGGCTCGACCGGCACCAATGGGGAAGTATTCACCTTTGGGTAAGCTTGGTTTTTATTGCTCTAATCGTGTTGCACATCGTTTTGCATTGGAAACAAATTGTGTGCTTGTTCAAACAAATGTTTCATAATCAGCTGACAAGACTAATAATAACCGTGGTGCTGGTCTTTTTAATGTTTGTTTTGGGCGTAGCTCCCTTATTGGTAAAGCCCGAAATCAAGCCATTTGTAAATGCCCATCAACATCAAAATTATTTAAAAAATGAACAGCAAGAGGTTATTGAACCCGATTCGCTTGTACTTTTACCAAACAATAAGATTACCGTTGACAAAGCAACGATTCGTCATCAAAAAGATGAGCATGAAAATCTGGCCGATTGGGGGCATACGGGAGCAATGACCTTGAATGAACTGGCTGAAAAATATAAGGTTTCGGGAGTCGATTTGGCCAAGGCTTTGGGCATTCCGGAAAACATGCGCACGGAAAGGATTGGTCGTTTGAAACGCATGTACGGTTTCGACAACGATGAATTGAAAAATGAAATAGAAAAATTAACAAACCATTAATCAATAAAAAGATGAAGCACAAATTGACAGCCGAATTAAAACAAGCATGGGATAACCGGAACAAAGCCATTGTTTTAACAACCGTTTCGACCGATGGTGTCCCCAATTCGATTTACGCCACCTGCAACGAACGCTACAACGATGATACGATACTGGTTGCCAACAATTTTTTCGACAAAACATTGAAAAATATTGAATGTACGGGAAAAGCAACGGTGTTATTTATCACCAATGATGATAAATCGTTCCAAATAAAAGGTGCGGTAAAACATTACACATCGGGAGCAGAATTCGAAAACATGAAAAGCTGGAATCCAACTCGTTTGCCCGGGCATGGCGTGGCCGTTATCGACATCGAAGAAGTTTATTCAGGCGCAGAAAAATTGATCTAAACAGTTATTGATCAAATATTCGAGCGGGTAGGCCACTGGTGGTTTATCCGCTCTTGTGTTTAACAATGGGCTGAATAATGGTTGGCATCGATGAGCTCCCGGTATTTGGCCACAATCTTTTTATAGTCGTCCCAAG